>CAZEDR010000092.1:0-11625 GCA_964510975.1 uncultured Melioribacter sp.
GGAATTAACGCCGTCTTTTTTCAAATTAGAACTGAGTGCGATGCGTTTTATAAATCGGAGTTTGAGCCTTGGTCTTATTATCTTACCGGCGAACAAGGTGTTGCTCCCTCACCATTTTATGATCCGCTTGAATTTGTAATTAAAGAATCTCACAAACGGGGAATGGAATTACACGCATGGTTAAATCCCTACCGCGCTGAAAAAACTATCGACGCGTATCCGTTTGTAGGAAATCATATTACCAAAACACATCCCGAATGGATTCTTCAGATCAACACTTATAAATTTCTGGATCCGGGAATTCCGGAAGCTACCCGGTATGTTACAAAGATAATTAATGATGTTGCTAGACGATATGATATCGATGGAATTCATCTTGATGATTATTTTTATCCTTATCCGCCGGATCAGATAATCGACCAGGACGCAGCAACTTTTCAGCTTTATAATAACGGAATAACTAACATCGGTGATTGGAGAAGAGAAAATACCACTGCGTTAATAGCTCAAATCGGCGATTCACTTAAAAGTATTAAACCATATTTAAAATACGGAATAAGTCCCTTTGGAATTTGGAAAAGCGGTGTCCCCGCAGGTGTAACCGGAATGGATGCATACAATGTTATTTATGCCGATGCAATCGCCTGGCTAAAAAATGGTTCGGTTGATTACCTTGCGCCTCAGCTCTATTGGCCTTTCGGCGGCGGACAAGATTATGCAACATTAAATAATTGGTGGTCTGATTCTACTTCAGCCTACGGCAAACATCTTTATGTTGGGCAAGCTGCATACAAAGCAGCCAGCTACGGCGCTCAAGAAATTCCCGCAGAAATTAATTTTAATCGAAATAATCCACAATGCCAGGGAAGTGTTTTTTTTAGAGCGGGAAATTTCCCGGAAAATCCAAAAGGGATGACTGATTCACTTAAGTATTCTTTAAATCGATTGTTTGCAATTCCTCCAATTATGAATTGGAAGGAAGCTTATCCTGTTACTCCCAACACTCCGAGTAACCTTAGATTCCAATTAAATCCTTCGAGCGGGAAATATGAATTTATGTGGAACGCTCCTTCTGTTGCAGTTGGCGGCGATACAGCCTCTCGATATGTTGTCTATCGTTTTGAATCTTATCCGACATCGGTAGAAGATGGAAACAAAATATTCGGAACTACCGGTGAACTTTCTTTATCGGATAAATTTGCTAAATACATTTCTACTTCCGGAAATTATTTTGTAGTCACTGCGTTAGATCGTTTGGAGAATGAAAGCGCAATAAGTAATGTTTTGCAAATTGATCCGGCGAATTACGTTCCTAATGTTCCGGTCTTGCTTTCACCATTAAATGGAGATAGGGGTCAAAGAGATTCAGTCCGTTTAGTTTGGAATAGCGATCCCTTCACGTGCAGTTATGCAATTCAAGTTTCAACAGATTCAACTTTCTCATCAACATTTATTGTTAACAAACCGGAAATAAAAGACACATTTTTTATATTGAAGGGAATTCTCGCTTCAACAAAATATTTCTGGCGGATAAAAGCAATAGGTCTTGGAGTCAATAGCGATTTCTCTGCTGCAAGTTCATTTCAAGCCGGTTTTCCAAATGTTCCAATTTTAGTTGAACCGAAACATGCGACATTAAATGTTCCGCTGAATCCAATATTTAAATGGATGAGAGAATCTACTGCAACTTCATATAGATTCCAATTAGCGACAACGATCCAATTTCCGCCTGAGACCATGAAGGTCGATACAACCGTTACCGACACTACTTTACAAATTTTGAATTTATTGCCGTTAAAAAATCATTTCTGGCGGGTAAGTGCATTTAATGATTATGGTGCAAGTCTTTGGTCCGGTTCATTTGGATTTAAAACCGGTTCAGCTACGGATATTGAAGAAGAAGGAATCCCAACTCAGTTCGAGTTAAAACAAAATTATCCTAATCCGTTTAACCCTATAACCACAATATGTTTTGCTCTTCCGAAGAAATCTTTTGTAAGTTTAAAAGTATTCGATGTACTTGGAACGGAGGTGGAAACATTAATTGAAGAAGAAAAACATGAAGGATATTTTTCTATTGTTTTTGACGCTTCGAAACTCGCATCGGGAATCTATTTCTATAAACTGCAAACATCAGTTGCCATTGCCGTAAAGAAATTAATTGTGTTAAAGTAATTTTTTTAAGATGGGTTGTAATCTGTTAAAAATTAGTTAGCGGAAAACTTTTTTCCGCTAACTTTATAAATTGAATGCTCTTCGAACTTATTCTTTGCTGAACTGTTGATCAAGAATAGTGGTCACTTGTACTTTTGATTGAATACTGCTTGTCGCTTTTACAACATTTCCATTTTTATAATAGATAACGAATGGAATTCCACGGAATGATTCGCATTCTTTCAGATCGCGAATAACATAAGCGTCGGGGATGTCAAATTCCATATCGGCAAATTTTACGTTTTTGTATTCCGGTTCCAATTCCTGCATAACAGAATAAACCGGGATGCACATTGGACCCATTCTACCGCAGCAGACCATTACGTTTTCATTTTCTTGTAGTACCTTTGCGTGTTCTTGTGCAGATAAAATATGCGTTAAGTTTGTATGTAACATTCTTGCTCCATTTTGTTTGAATGATTTATAATTTTTGTTTAGTTTGATGCCGTAATTTACATATCGATTCTTAATGCTAATCATTTTTTTTGTTTCTAAATCAGATTAAGAAAAAGATTAAGATTAAGAATAATCCTTATTTTTGACTTTATAATTTGAGTGAGTAAAATGAAATATAAACTTCTTGGAAAAAGCGGACTTCGCGTTTCAGAAATTTGTCTCGGAACAATGGGGTTCGGTGAAGCGTGGACTTACGGTGCAAATAAAGAAGAAAGTAAAAAGGTCTTCGATGCTTTTGTGAATAGCGGAGGTAACTTTATTGATACTGCGAACCGTTACACGGAAGGTTCGAGTGAAAAATTCCTTGGTGAATTTATCCAAGCCGAACGGAACAATCTTGTCATCGCTACAAAATATACTCTTTACACACAGCGAGGAAGCGTGAATGACGGTGGTAATCACCGTAAAAATTTAGTGCAATCTGTCGAAGGAAGTTTAAAAAGATTAAATACAGATTACATCGATCTTCTGTATCTTCACGCATGGGATTTCACCGTCGGGATTGAAGAAGTTCTCCGCAACTTGCAGTATCTCATTCAATCGGGAAAAGTTTTGCACATCGCAATCTCCGATACACCTGCATGGATCATCTCGCAGGGGAATGCTATTGCAGAACTTCGCGGATGGAGTTCTTTTGTAGCAGTGCAAGCAGAATATAGTTTAACGCAGCGAACACCCGAACGCGACATAATACCGATGTGTAATGCAAACAACGTTGCCGTTACAGCTTGGGCGCCTTTAGCAGGCGGCGCACTTACCGGAAAGTATTTGAACACAACTGATTCTTCGCTACGCCTTAAACCTGGAAGCATCCGTTTGAATCTACCTAACACAACAATTGCAAGGGAAGTTGTAGCTATCGCAAATGAAATAGGATGTTCAGCCGGAAACGTTGCATTGAATTGGATTCGCAAACAAAAAGGAACGGTTATTCCAATCGTCGGCGCGCGCAAAGAAGAACAAATAATAGATAATTTGAATTGCTTGAATTTCGATTTAACAGATGAACAAATAAATTGGTTAAATGAAGTCAGTAAAATTGATTTAGGTTTTCCGCATGATTTTCTTCTATCAGATGTTGTTAAGGAAGTTGTCTTCGGCGGAACGAAAGATAGCATCCAATTTAATATAAAGTAGAAAATTTTTTGGATAAAAAAACTCCCTCTCGTTATCAACTAATTGCGGCATTTGCTTCAGTCTATATTATTTGGGGTTCAACTTACCTCGCAATAAAATTTGCGATAGTATCATTCCCTCCTTTTTTAATGGCTGGATTTCGCTTTCTTATTTCTTCATTAATCATTTTTGCTATTGCCCGTTTCTTTAGTAAAGAAAAAATAAAATTGAGTTTTTGGAAAGACTCTTTTATTATCGGCGGAGCGTTGCTTCTTGGTGGCAACGGAGGGGTAGTCTGGGCTGAACAATATGTTCCTTCGGGATTAACCGCTTTGATCGTTGCAACTGTCCCGATCTGGATGGTACTTTTCGATTGGATGCACCCGCATGGAAACAAACCCACTTTAAAAATAGTCATCGGATTAGTTTTGGGATTTGTAGGATTGTTGATCATGATAAGTCCTACATCAATTTTCCAGGGAGAACATGTTAATCCGTTAGGAGCGGTTGCGCTTTTAATTGCAACGTGTTCGTGGGCGGCGGGTTCTGTTTATTCGAGAAGAGCCGATCTTCCGAAATCAAAATTTCTTACGGTCGCAATGGAAATGTTTGCCGGAGGAACGCTGCTTGTTTTAGCAGGAACAATTACCGGTGAGTGGAATAGTTTTCATTTTGCAAATGTAACATCATCGTCCGTTTCAGCTTTCTTTTATCTGATAGCTTTCGGTTCTGTTATCGGATTTACTTCATACATTTGGCTGTTGGATGCTGCCGGTCCCGCGCGAGCATCAACGTACGCTTATGTTAATCCTGTAATTGCGGTCTTTCTTGGATGGATAATCGGCGGAGAAGAAATTACCTCGCGGGTTTTATTCGCTGCTCTTTTCATTATTCTGGGAGTTGTTTTTATTATAACGAAAAAAGAGTTTTTGCGGTTCAAGGAAAAAATAAAATAATCACACGGAACGCTCTTGAGCGTTCCTTACATCAAAATATTTATTTCCAATTTGTAGGGAATGGTCGAGACCATTTCGTTTTTAATATGCATCTTTTCTTAAATCAATTGATAAGATGAATATGGTTTTTTCATGTTCATCGATTATATAAAACAAGCGGTATTTACCAATTCTATACCGCCAGGTTTCGGGTCTGTAGTTTACCAACTTTTTAATGTTGTTCCCGTAATGTGGTTCGTCTCTTAAGTGGGGATAGATATATTGCAGAAGTTTTTTCTCTATGAAGGATTTTTCCCGGTTAGGTGCTTTCTCAATTCTCTTCAGAAACTCATTAGTCTCAAAGATTTTGTAGTTACGCAACCAGCCGCCCCTTTTTCAATTTCATATCAGATAAACCGCGTTTTAGACTTTTATTAAGTTCCGTGTTATTTCTTATTTCATCCATCTCGAATTCATCAACATAACTGTTATGTTCAATGAATCGGTTAACAGCAGTTTCAATAAAATTAGAAACCGGTCTATTGTCTCTGTCTGCTAATTTTCTATACTTCTTGTAGTTTTCTTCTGTCAATCGAAGTGTAATTGTTTTGGACATAAAGCACCTTTAAGCCTGAGGCTTATAAAAATTAATGTTTATCGATTTATCCAATTCTAATATATTCATATCCTTAAAAATTATCAACAGCATTTTAGGAAACCTCTGGCAAGTTCCCCGGAACGCTCTAGGCGCAAAACGCCATTCCCTGCATCAAATAAAATTATTTCAGGTTTAGGGAATGGTAGAGACCATTTTGGCTAGAATAATTGCATGATAGGGGTGTCTAGTGCAGACATGTTGAACTCCTAATAATTTACAGTACTAACTAACTTTGGCGTATCTTTTTACTTCTTTATTTAACCTATCTTTTAATCTCTCTTTTTCCACTTCCAGATTATATTTCATTTGTAGGTTAAGCCAAAAGTTTTCGGATAAACCAAAATATGCTGATAAACGTAATGCCGTATCAGCAGTAATTGCCCGTTTGCCAAGTACAATTTCATTTATTCTGCGTCCGGAGACACTTATATCCATCGCCAAACGATATTGACTGATTTCCATTGGGACTAAAAATTCTTCGAGTAATATTTCTCCCGGATGGATGGGTTCTATTTTTTTATTCATAATCTATTTCATAGCCATATAACGGCGTGTTATGTTAAAATGCACCACTGCCGTATTAATTATTTAATATTTCCAATTTGTAAGGAATGGTCGAGAGCATTCAGTTTTGATAACTTACTGCAACAACATTTTTTGTAATATTTATCATTTTGTAGATCCTCTACGAGGATCATTTCTTTAGGATTACACGTTATTACCATAATTAAACATCTACGATGTTTTAATGAACCAAGTTTTCTTAACTCCGTTAGGAGTTATATCTTTGTAAAAACAAATACCCCGAACAACCAGAGCGCCTTAGGCGCTCTATATACATGTATATTATTTTGAGGCTGCTATTTTTTTACCGCAACAACAACATCTTTTTTGTTTGGATAAACTCATCTGCTCTTATTTGATAAAAACAAATCCCACTTGAGAGGTTTGCTGTGGAAAATTCTGCCGTGCAATTACCTTTTAGTTTTTCTACATTTATCAGGTTACTTTATTTCTGATTATCCTTCAGCGACAATGAAGGTAATACTTTGGGTAATGTCTCACGAATTAAATTATCAATGAAACTGAAATATTCGATTGAATGTGCTTCGGCAAATTTAATTTTTAATAGCCCTTGTATAATTGGCATATTAGCAATTTTAGTTGAAATAGGTTCTTCCACCAAAAACTTGTTATCATCAGTAGACAAACCTGTTAGATTTATTTCAGTATCCTTAAATATTTTCTTGCTATCAGCGTGCCCAAAGGCGTTTCGATAATTTTCTCGTATTTCATCGAGAACTTTCCATTGTTCTTTTGTGAATATTCCTACTGACTTAGCTTTGGCAATAGTTTGGCTCATATCTTTATCAATGTAATTATCGATACTTTCTTTAAAGTGACCCTCAATACTTTTAACTATTTTTTTACTATCTCCGTCTGTTTTATTTTTTTCAGAAGACTCCTTATAAATCAACATTAATTTAACAAACCACTCGATGAGATGATTTGTTAAAGTTATAGCAGCTTGATGCAAACCGAACATTATACATAAAGCTATTTCGTGTCTAAGTGGATCTAATTCAGGCATATTATAATGAGTTTCATATATCTTTTGGATCGCTGGATAGTACTTCATAAATTGAGTATATCTTTCATCACAAATATTTCTAAACTTCGTCATATACCAACCTCATGAATTATAATTTGATTGCCGAACAACGGTGTTATGGCTAAATCTAGGCCTATAATACCGAACTTGTTATTTATTTTTTTAATTAGAATTAACTTTCTTTTATAAACTTCAGACGTGGATGCAAAAAGTTTAAATACGAATACTACTCGCTTCCATCATGCGGAAAAGTTAAAGAACCTAATCCTTGAGGCACCGAATACTAAAACCGCCCTCCCCGCCGTTACCGTACACGACTACATTACTATCACCGTAGCCCAGGCCCAAGCAGTAAGCGCTCGACGCACCGTACTCTGTAGAACTCCAAAACTTAGTGCCGTAACCTAAATCGTAGAAGCCACCACCGCTGTAACGGACGCCCGCCAGCAACGCTGAGAAACCGTCTGTGTTTGTGCCGGCTCCTTGACCTACTGCCTTTACTGCGTTACTATCATTACTTACTGCCGCTTTTAATGTTTCTAATTCTTCTTTTATTGGAATGTGCCAACCTTCTGGGGCTAAACCTCTATCATCATTTACTGCATACCAATTATATAACTTGCCATATTTCTTTCCATTTTCTGGATCATTATCATAATAACACCAAGCTCCCGTTTTTAGATTCTTCCAGACATCTTTATCTTTTACTTCGGGAATCGAATCTCCATTTCTATAATGGGCAACATTTAAGTTTTCAACCATCCAAGTTTGGTTACCGATTTTTACACTTTTATATACCGGTTTTATCAATGCTGATGAATTTACCAACTTAGCAATATCATTCACCAATAAAACTGGGCGTTTATCAATCTTTTCTAAAGACTCATTTTCTCTTTTAATTATTTGAAAATTCTTATCCACGTTAGAAATATTTTTTATTAATAATATAGTTGTATTCTATAATTAATGAATTTAATTCTTTCCCTTTCTGTTCAATTGCTTCTTCCATTTCGGCATAGATGTTTTTAAGGATATCCGTCTCACTCTTTTCTTTGCATTGTATCATCAACAAATATGTTTGGTCATTTAAGATTTTTGCAATTTCTAATTTTCTATCATTGATTTTCTTTTCTGTTTCAATGCATTGTTTTTTTATTCTTGTTAATTTGTCGGTTAAAGAAAGTCCTTCATATTCCACTGGTGTAAGGTAGTTTTCATTAATATTATTTAATTGCTCAAAATCTTTTTTCTTGTACGCTTCATTTATTTTTATGAAAACAGATGCGTCACCACCTTTATCGGGGTGGTGTTTGAGTGATAATTTTCTAAATAGTTTCTTTAGTTCGGCTTCTTTTTCTGGTGTTAATTTTGGTAATTCTTCATCTTCCTTTAATACATCTTTATAATGATCGGAGGTCTTTTGATATTCATCTTCTAAATCATTTAATTTCCGTTTTTCGTCAGTAAAGGAAAACTTAATATTCTTTTCAACCTTTTCTGGTTCTTCATTTCCCTTTTTGAGTAATTCAATTCTCTTTGAATACTCAAGTATTTGAAGATCAAGTTTCTTTAGTTTTTGATTTATAACTCCGAATTTCTCATTTAACTTCGCTTCAAAAACTAAAACATTATTAACCTTGTCGTTAATCTCAATTTCAAGCTCAACAATTTTTTCTCTTAACGAGATTAGCGTTGCTTCGTATTTCTCTATTTCTTTAATAGTTATTTCACCAATAACTATAACCTCTTTTGAACTTTGTTTTTTCATTTTGACTGATCCATTATTTTTAATATTCTTGTTGAAAATAGTTTAATAAATATCTTCAGATTTCTTATTGGTATCGTAGCTTCAAATGTTTTATTCTCTTGTCTGTCTTGATCAAAAAAGTAGATACTACTAATTTCTTCTTTCTTATTTGAAAAAGCTTTGAAATTGTAATGAGAAACTGAATTTCTTAAATGTGTGGCAACAGTTCGGACATTTTTGGTTTCACCTATTTTTAAAAAACTAATGTAGGTTGGAGATAATCCCCATTCTTTTTGAGTTATTAAATCAGTTGAAATATTATCGTACCATTCTTGTTGTGGTAACATCAGTAGACCCACAAAACAATTTAGCAATAAAGTGGTTTCGTAATGTGGCTGAATTTTTACTTCTTCATACTGTTCTAATATTTTTAATGTTCGCAAAATAAAATCGCGTTCTTGATCTAAATAACTACTCATAATACTTCCTCATGGCGCAATGTTAATAAATCAATTCTTGAGGCAACGAATGCTGTATCCAAATTCTTTATAAAACTGGGTAAGTTGGAACCCATATCCTATGTCTTTCAAGTAAAGTTCGTATGCTTCTAATTCAGGAAAATCATTAGATTCTGTAGAACTCCAAAAATTGGAGCTGTATTTTGTAGTGTTGAAGTCACCATCGGCGCGCCGTTCGCCCGCAATTAATGCGGAGAAACCACTTGTGTTTGTTCCAATACCGTCTCCAGTTCCTTGTCCAATTTTTCTTAATGCGTTTCCATCATTACCTAATAATAATGTTTCAAATTCTTCTTTTGTTGGAATATGCCAACCTTCTGGAGCCAATCCTCTGGGGTCTGTCACAGCATACCAGTTATATAACTTCCCATATTTCTTTCCATTTTCTGGATCATTGTTGCAATAACAACAAGCACCTGTTTTTAGATTTGACCATTCTTTGGGATCACGAACTTCTTGAATCAAATCTCCATTTCTATATCGGTCAATATTTAGATTTTCTGTCATCCAGATTTGATCACCAATTTTTACGCTTTTATACTGCGGTTTAATCAATGCTGATGCGTTGACCAATTTAGCAATGTCATTCACTAACAAAACTGGTCGCTTGTCAATCTTTTCTAAGAACTCATTTTCTCGTTTTACTATTTGCGTGTTCTTTTCCACTTTGAAATCACCTATCGTTTCAGTTGCTATACTTTATTATAAACTAAAAACAAAAACTATTAATTCTGTAAACAAAGCTCCACCTAATAATATCAACAATGAGCATCCTTTTCCCATTATCATACTCCCGAGCTTGCGCTGCCTTCCACTTCTCGTTAAGGGAATACCGATTTGCCGTGAGATATTTTGCTTACTCTTGTTATACCTACAAACCTTTTCCAAGAAAATCCACCTTTGTTCATATCAACCTCAATTATGTAACTACTCAGCAAATAATTTATCTGTCCTTAAATATTTTTTTAATCCTATTTCCAATTCTTTTTTCACTTGATCGATTTGACGAAAGGCAAAAACAACATCCTCCTTTGGTTTCAACTTTTTTTTATAATATGATTTAACCGTTTATAAAACTATTCCAATCGATTCCCCAACCTAGTGAAGGAATTGCAGGTATTGGGGGAATAGTTGGTATCGCTGGTATTGGTGGTATTGCAGGTATGGGTGGAATCGGTGGAAGAGCTATAGCTGGTAAAATAGTTGCACCACCACTAGCACCTTTTACAAATGCTACTACACCACCACGATGGTCTCTAAACACGCCGCTTTTTATTATTCCTAAATGCTGTCCTGAATGGCCGTGCACATTATCACCATTGATTACAGCTGCGTGATTACCATTCAAATGATGAATATTTCTCCCATTTAACCAAGCAATTACGTTTCCGTTTCTGTTAAAAATTGGTTCCATATTTACCTCAAAGATTTATTTCCATACATTAATTTTACTGCCGAAATTCTGTATAGTAACCATTGTAGCTTGCTTACTATATTTCACTAAAAACTTTCTTTCCATTCTAATTTCCAAATCTCCCACAGCCTAACACTCCTAATATTTAGGAATGTTAGACCGCAGAATTTTTTCACTCGTTACTTATAACTTGTTACTTTCTACTTTCCACTAACTCACCGGTGGTACTGGATCTGTTGGCTTCGCTTCCTCTCCATCGTTCTTCGGCCAGGGAGACTCAAACGATTTCAACTTTGCCGGGTCGTTCTCGTAAACTATTCTTCCCGCTTTGTTTATTGTGTTTACCGCATCATAGACTTTTAACTGCGCAAGATTTCTTTCAATTGTGTACTGTTCAAAATCATCATCAGCAGAACCAACCTGCGCAGCTAACGTTTTCAGTTCTTCACTTAACGTAACGCCTTCGGCTAAAAATGTTGCCGGCATTTCCTTTTCTGTAACTTTGATTAAATATTTGGTTAGTACATTTCCAGCGGCGGTCAGTGCGTCTTTGGTTAACACTGCGTCCTTCTTTGCGGTTACATAATCGGGATATTCATCTACTTGAGGTGATTTTGGCTGGAAGGCGAGTTCAAGAAAAAACTCTCCCCGTTTTAACCACTTCTGACATGCTTTAAGTTTGGCTTTTAACAGCACTGTCCATGCGGCTTGTTCTTTTTGAATGTTCTTGCTGGTTTTGAAATTTTCAGCGGCTAACATATCAGCCTTAAATTGGTTGATGTACGCCTCTGTTATACCCTGCGTACTCATCTCCGGTTTATCAGCCAAATTTGAGTGACAATTTTTTGCTTCAGTAAGTAAAACTTTTCTACTTACAGGCAGTTTTCTGATCTCGACTTTCATAACGTGTTCCTCTATTGTTTAATGAATGTGTTACATGCAAAAACAAAAAACG
>CAZEDR010000093.1:0-11538 GCA_964510975.1 uncultured Melioribacter sp.
ACTTCTGAGGTCACGAAAAGGATTTTATATTTTTTTCCGGGAGGCATTATCAAAGATCCTTAATTATTAGCGTGCAAAATTACGAAAAACGAAGGGGTTAACCAAAAATATTAGGCATTGAACACTTGATTTATCTATTTTCGTGTCAACTAATTTATGGCTGATTTTCACAAAAATGAAGACTTTGATATCCAACGCCGCACAAATTCTTACTATTAATACGAATGGAAAACATGTTAAACGGGGCAAAAACCTATCCGAAACCGCTCCGTTGCTAAATCACTCAATCTTAGTTGAAGATGGTTTAATCAAAGATTTTATTCCGAATTCTAAGATTGCTGAAACTTTTGCCGATAATAAAATAGATGTTAGCAATTGCATAATTCTGCCGGGATTAGTTGAGTGCCACACACATGCTGCTTATGCGGGATCGCGAGCGAATGAGTTTTTGATGCGATTAAAAGGCGCTACCTACGAAGAAATTTCACAAGCTGGCGGCGGAATTACTTCCACGATGAAGGCAGTTAGAAATTCTTCCTTTGAAGAACTGGTAATACTTTTAGCCCCTAGGATTGATCATTTCATTTCTCAAGGTGTAACTACTTTAGAAATTAAAAGCGGCTACGGTCTGAGCTTTTATGATGAGATAAAACTGCTTCAAGTGATAAACCATTTCAAAGTTCATTCAGCTATTGAAATTGTCCCGACATTTCTTGGCGCGCATACTTACCCGCCGGAGTATAAAAACGATCATCAGCAATATTTGAAAATGATAATTGAAGAACTTCTCCCCTACATTATCAAGAATAAGCTTGCAGAACATATAGATGCTTTTTGTGAAAAAACTGCTTTCTCAACCGAAGATGTTGATTTACTTTTCACTAAAGCTAAAAAGCTTGGCTACAAACTCCGTTTGCATACGGATCAATTTAATGTGGTTGGCGGAGTAGATATCGCGCTGAAGCACAAAGCGCTTTCAGTTGATCATCTTGAAGTTATTAATGATGAAGACATACCAAAGCTTGCAAAAAGTGGAACTGCAGCTTTGTTATTGCCCGGCGTCTCATTCTTCCTAGGATGTCCTTACGCACCGGCAAGAAAGTTAATTGACCATAATGCCATTTTAGCACTGGCCACAGACTATAATCCCGGCTCGTCGCATATTCCAAACTTGCAGTTGATAATGCAACTTGCCGCGCTCAATTATAAGATGAGTGTTGAAGAAATAATATCTGCTGTTACAATCAACTCTGCTTATGCTATGGGATTGAGTGAGCGGATTGGCAGTTTAGAAATTGGCAAGCAAGCCGACTTTGCAATTTTTGAAGCTAATGAGCCTTCTGAAATTATTTACAACATTGGAATAAATCTTAATAAATACACAATCAAAAAAGGTAAAATTGTTTATTCACGAAACCCGGAGAATTAATTTTATATGAGTGAGGCCAAAGTAAAAATCATTGAATGCGTCCCAAATTTTAGCGAAGGGAAAGATCAGAAAACGTTTGACGCTATAAAACAAGCTATCGATTCTACACCGGATGTAAAGCTTTTAAGTTTGGAACCGGATGCCGATTACAATAGAGTTGTTGTAACAATGGCCGGGAATGAAACCGGCATTCTTAATGGTGCGCTTAATGCTTGCCGCGCAGCAGCTGAATGCATTGATATGCGTAACCACAAAGGAGAGCATCCACGCCTAGGCGCAATAGATGTTGTTCCTTTTGTACCCGTTGCAAATGTTACAACGGAAGAGTGTGTAAGAATTTCGGAAAGTTTTGCTGAGCAGATTTCGAAAGAATTGAGTGTTCCGGTTTATTTATATGAGGCCGCTGCCCGCAAGCCGGAGAGGAAAAGTCTTCCAAGAATCCGTCAAGGTGAATATGAAGGACTTGAAGCAAAGCTTCAAGATCCAAATTGGGTGCCGGATTATGGGACAATTACTTTCAACCCAAAACTAGGTGGAATTGTTACCGGCTCCCGCTTCTTTCTAGTTGCTTATAATGTTAACATCAATTCGATGGATGTTAAATACGCAAAAGAAATTGGAGAAGTGTTGAGAGAAAGCGGCTACTCTAAACGTGATGAGAATGGTGCTATCATTAAAGTTGATGGAAAACCGATTAAGGTTCCGGGAAAATTAAAAGAAGTTAAAGGCATGGGAGTTTCGCTAGAAAAATATAACATCACACAAGTCTCAATGAATCTTACCAATTACACAGTTACTCCAATCCATGTTGCTTACGAAGAAGTAAAAAAAGAAGCAGCTCGTCTCGGAGTTGAAGTTAGCGGCAGCGAAATTGTTGGTCTTGTACCGCTCGCCTCTTTGCTTGAAGCCGGAAAGTTTTATACTAACAACAAAGAAACAGATGAAAAGAAACTTGTTGAAGCAGCTATTGAACATTTGGGATTATCTGCTCTTAATCCTTTCAAGCCGGAAGAAAAAATTATCGAATATATGATCTGATAGGTGCAAGCTATTAGGTTCAAGAAACAAGGTTAAAACTATAAAAGGGAAAAAAATGGATTTGTCAAAATCTTTACAGCAATACTTTGATGATTTGTCATCAAATGCCCCCACTCCGGGCGGCGGTAATGTGGCTGCGTTGTGCGGCGCGCTATCTTCCAGTTTGGGAGCTATGGTTTGCGGGTTAACAATCGGCAAAAAGAAATATGCTGAAGTTGAAGCCGAAATGATTTCCGTAAAAGAAAAATTGGAAGCCTGTCAGAAAGAATTTTTCGTTTTAGGAGAGAAAGACAATGCAGCATTCGATAAAGTGATGGTTGCGTTTAAGCTTCCTAAAGAAACAGATGCTGATAAGTCAGCACGAAATGAAGCAATAGAAAAAGCTACATTAGGTGCCGCAGAAGTTCCGGCTGATGTGATGCAAAAAGTAAAGGAACTTCTTCCTTTCCTCAAAGTTATTATAGAAAAAGGAAATAAAAATTCATTGTCCGACGCTGGTGTTGCAGCCGCTTTAGTAGCCACTGCCTCAAAAGGTGCATACATGAATGTTTTGATAAACTGCTCTTCTCTTTCTAATCAAACCATAGCACAAGAAATCAAAAAACGCGCTGATATAATTTTAGATGAAACTTGCCGCGAAAGCGATCAATTACTTGAGTTTGTCTTTAAAGCAATTCAACCACAATAATTATCTTAAAGGATGAAGATGCAAAACTTTACTCTATTCTTTCTGAGATTTAATAAATCATCATTGCTGTTCTGTTTCTTTATCCTTTCTATTTTTTTTTCAAATCAGACTAGTGCGCAAAAAGTCTTGCTCGGTATTGATGTTTTGGAACGAGATAATTTTTCCATGCTGGCGGGCAAGAAAGTTGGCTTAATAACTAACCACACCGGCGTTAACAAAAATTTAATTTCTACACACGATCTATTCAAACAAGCTAAAAATTTTACTTTGGTTTCGGTTTATTCACCGGAACATGGTTTGAAAGGAATGATTGGCGCCGGAATTACTTTCGATAGTTTCAAAGATACTGTAAGCGGTATAACATATTTCTCGATTTATGGGAAAACTTCAAAACCTACACCGGAAATGTTGAAAGGAATCGACGTTCTAGTATACGATATACAAGATATTGGTGTTAGATCATACACTTACATTTCATCTATGGGGTTGTGTATGGAGGCAGCATCTGAAAATAAAATTCCATTTATTGTTTTAGATAGACCCAACCCCTTGGGCGGATACAGAATTGAAGGTAATGTAGTTGAAGATGGTTATGAATCGCACGTTAGCAAGTTTGAAATCCCATATGTTTACGGTTTAACTTGCGGCGAGCTGGCGAATCTTATAAACACAAAACGTTCTATAGGTAACAAAGTAAAATGTAAACTTGATGTGATTAAAATGGAAGGCTGGAAACGCTGGATGAAATTCAGCGATACCGGTTTGGTCTGGGTTCCAACTTCACCAAATGTTCCTCATCAAGAAACACCGGCTTATTTAGTAGGAAGCGGTGTTTTAGGCGAATTAATAATTTTTGGAATTGGAATTTCTTACACACTTTCGTTCGAAACTTTTGCTGCAGAATGGATTGATGCGGATTCGTTAGCTAAAAATATGAATGCATTGAAACTGCCCGGAGTTTTGTTCAGACCAATTTCTTATAAACCGCTTTATGGTGACTGGAAAGATAAAGTTCTGAGTGGTGTTCAGATTCATTTAATTGATCAAGACAAAGTTAATTTGCTGGAACTCCAATTTTACTTTATGCAAGTTCACAATAAAATGTATCCGGATAAAAATCCTTTCTCACTTACAACACAGACAAGAATAAAAATGTTTGATAAAGTAATGGGGACAGATAAAATCAGAAAGAAGTTTACCAAGAACTTCTTAGTTGAAGATATTAAACCACTGTTAAACAAAGATCTTGTTTGGTTTAAGAAGCTATCGCAGAGATATTATTTATACAATTAAGCAGTTGAATTTATAGATCACTCAATCTTTAGTGTGAATAATAATATCTCCAACCGGCCAGCGTGCTCTAAGATTTAGCGTATCGTTGTAGTAACGAAATTCTTCTGCATACTTAAACGGCTGAATCGAACCGGCATCATATTTACCATTATTGTTTTTATCCTTGAAGGACCAAATCAAATATTTGCCCGGTATAACTTTCTTAAAATCAAATTTCTTCTTCGAATCATTTTTTTGATTATAAACTTTCTTTGGTAACGAAACCGATTCCAAGACTGTAACATTTGTGGAATCAGCATTTTCAACAACTCCCGAAGCGCCGCTAAAATCAAGTTCGGTAGATGTTGTAAATTTTCTCTGATAAACAGTATCTATACTTTTGCCGGAAATGTCCGCTAAGTTATTTGCATTGAACTTAACAATGTATTCTGAACCCGGCTTTAGCTTGTTTTTTGAGTTAAGTTGAAAAAGCACATCATCATATTTTGTTACTGCAAACTCAATTGCTTTCTTTTGCTGGTCTTCAATAGCAGTTCTACTTTTCACTTCTTCGATACTAATTCCATCAGCTAATTGAATACTAACTAACGGATTCTCAAAATCAACTTTACTGTCCGGCAAGTCTCCAAACACTTTTAATAAGCTATTTGGGAATGTGTCTTTTTCAGTTTTGTAAACGAAACTGATCTTGTCATCTGCAGTTTTGTTAGAATGAATATCTTCAAATTCCCTAACGGTCACCACATAATCTTTGAATGAAGAAGTATCATCAAACGCCAAGTAGAATTGATTCGGACGCGCATCCAGTTTGTAAAAGTATTTTGGAGCAATGCTTTTCTTTGTTGTTGTATCAACAAGTGTAAAATTGGCAGCCGACAATTTTGTACTATCGATTGCTTCACTAAACTCAACAACAAGATGACTGCGGTCTTTCATGTAAGCAGCATTTAACTTTGGGGCTATTGTATCTTCTCTTGTAAGAAAGAAATCAACATGTTCCGGACTTGTATTCTCCGGTGTGAGTTCAATTTTTTTTGACTGCACTCCATATTCATCATCATTTTTCTGGTAAAGCATATCAAGCATATTATCGCGCATGGCAAATATCTTATAATCGCCATCTCTTAATCCAACAATCGAGTAACTGCCATTCTTTCCAACTTGAGAAACATAATTTGGTTTCTGCTTTGAAGGATCAACTTCATTTGAAGACTGATATGCGTAGATCATAACTCCATCAGTTTTGCCGGTATAGACTTTTCCGGAAATTTTTGCTGTATCTATTTTACTACCCGTTGAAAACGCAAATGTAAATGGCTGAACCATTTTATTGCGATTATTCAGATCCAACACTTCCGTTCCAACTGTAACTGTGTAAGTTGTGTTTTCTTGAAGTGTGTCTTTAATTTCCAGCGCAACAGATTTACCAGACCAGTCGTAATTAATTCCATGCTGTAATGCCGGCGAAATAAAAATTGAATTCTGAACAGAGAGTTTATCAACATATTCGCTAAACTTAATTTCTAGGTAAGAATCCTTAAAATTAGTTGTTCTATTATTTGGATAGCTTTCAATTACTTCCGGCGGAATTTTATCAACTTCTCCCCCAACCGGTGCCATTTGATTTGCACAACCGGCTAGTAAAATAATTGAGATCAAGATTAGTATTAGTTCTGGCTTCTTAACCATCTTCGGTACTTGCTCACGTTAGTTGCATGTTGGTCATAATTTTCAGCAAATGAATGTGTTCCATTTCCATTGGCTACAAAATAGAGAAAATTATTCTTCTCCGGATACAAAGCTGCTTGAATTGCTTGCTTGCCTGGGTTATTTATCGGCCCCGGCGGCAATCCCGGATATTTATATGTGTTGTATCTTGAATCAATCTCAAGATCTTTGCGGGTAATTTTTTTGCTTTTTCTACTTCGCAATAGGTATTCAATCGTCGGATCAGCTTGAAGCGCCATTTCTTTCCTTAATCTATTGTGATAAACACCGGAAATGGTTTTGAATTCCGAAAATTCATTCGATTCACCATCGATGATTGACGCTAGCGTTAAAATCTCATGCTTGGTCATTTTTAATTTCATTAGTTGATCGAGCGCCTTTTTATTCCAAAGACTATTCATCTGACTTGCTAGTTTCCGTATTGCCCCTCTCGCGCCACTCGCAGTTAAGAAGTAATACGTCTCGGGCAACAAGTAACCTTCCAAACTCGCCGCATCAATTTTAAGTGAACGAATAAATGGTTTACTTTCGGATAAACCAACAAATTCCGACGAATCAATACCTAGTTCTCTCTTCAATAAAGAGGCAAGATCCGGCTGCGAAATTCCTTCCGGGATTGTAACCAACTTTTGCATAGTCAGCTTATCGCCGCTAAGAATATCAATTAATTCCATGTAACTCATCGGCTTATCGATATAGTATGTGCCAGCTTTAATTCTCTTTTCTGCACCTTTCAGCATGATAGCAATTTTCATGTTGAATTTACTTGGAATAATTTTTTTCGAATAAAGACTGTCAATAATTTGTGGAACCGAATCGCCGCTTCTCAGTTCCACTTCAATTGGTTTATCCTCATGAAGAGAGTTAGTAGAATAAAACGTAATAATTAAGACAATTAAAACAAAAGCAAAGAATGCTGTAACTGTATAGAACTCTTTGCGGGAAAGCATTGCTTTCAAATTTATTTTTTTAGTTTCAGACATTCTTAAATTGGTTTAATTCTGCAGAAATATATAAAAATTATTTTATGAATGAGTAGTCGCCTAAGCTTGGGTACGCATTAAAACTAAAATCATATTTGAAACCGGCTTCGTGAATTTTTTGAGCGCGGTAAGCTATCATCGCGGCGTTATCACCGCAGTACTCCAGTGATGGAATTACTACCTTTTTATGATAGCGATTAGCCATGGCAGTAATTTCTTCTCTTAGAAGTTTATTAGCGGCGACTCCTCCAACCAAAGAGATGGAATTAATATGATGTTTTTTTATCACCCGTTCGGCTTTTTCAATCAAAGCTTTTACAACAGATTTTTGAAATGAAGCTGCAATCAGAGGAAGATGGTCTGCCGGTATTTTACTTGGCTCTCCATATTCCTTCTGAACGAATCTAAGCACAGAAGTTTTTATTCCGCTAAACGAAAAATCAAATTCATTTTTGCATTGTGAAATTGGAAATGCAGCAAAATCTGTCCGCTGATTTTCTGCTGCGGCTTGAATCATTGGTCCGCCCGGATAACCGAGTCCAATCAATTTAGAAACTTTATCGAAAGCTTCTCCGGCTGCATCGTCAATTGTGCTACCGAGTTTTTCAATTTCTACATCACTCTTCACTAATAGCAATAAAGTGTGTCCGCCGGAAACTACTAAGCATAAATATGGGAATACAGGCTTTTCTTTCATTAAAAATCCGGAAAACACATGCCCTTCTATATGATTAACCGGAACAAACGGCTTGCTAAGTGAATATGCAAATCCTTTGGCGAATGTTAGCCCTACAAGAAGCGCCCCAATCAAACCGGGTCCGGCAGTTGCAGAAATTAAATCCAGTTCATGCTTTTCGATTTGGGAATCACTCAAGGCTTGCTTAACAAGAGGCATTACCATTTGCAAATGTGCCCGACTTGAAAGTTCGGGCACAACTCCACCATAAATCTTATGTATATCTTGCGATGAGATCAGATTTGATAGAATTTTTCCATCACTTATTACCGAAACAGAAGTTTCGTCGCAAGAGCTTTCTATTCCAAGAATATTCATCAGTTAAATGAGAACAAGCTTTTAAAAATGTACCAGGCCATATTCGGATTTTCTTGTAATCTACGAATAGAGTACTTGTACCAATGCTCACCAAAAGGAACGTAAACTCTAAGTTTATGACCATTTGCATTGATTCTATCTCGCAGACTTTCTTTTACACCATAGAGCATCTGAAATTCGTACTTGTCCTTCGTGATATTTTTCTCTTTCAGAATTTTGTAAGCGCTCTCAACCAAAAAATCATCGTGAGTAGCTATACCAACATAATTACCGTCATCCAGCATCTGCCTAAGAATGTCCAGATAGTTTTCTCTTACTCTTTGATATTCCTTGTAAGCGATTTCTGCCGGCTCAACATAAATACCTTTACACAACCGATAATTAGTGCCGGATTTATCAAGCAGTTTTACGTCATCTAGTGTACGCTTTAAATATGCTTGAACAACAATTCCAACATTATCAAACTTCTCTCTTACACGATTAAACAACTTTATTGTTACATCTGTAAAAGGAGAATCTTCCATATCGATTCGAACGAAATTATTATAACTCTTTGCACGCTCTAAAATCTCTACAACTTGTTCGTAACAAAACTGTTCATCAATAGCTAACCCTAACTGGGTTGGTTTTAATGATAGGTTTGCATTCAACTTATTCTTTTCAATCGTATCCAGAACATCAAGACATTCTTTCTTCGCATCTTCACTTTCTTTTTTTGTAGAAACAGCTTCTCCCAACACATCCATTGTAGCAATAATACCTTTTGCGCTTAATTCTTTAACTGCTCTTACGGCATCTTCCATTTTAACGCCGGCAATGTAGCGTTTAGCGAAAACGTAAACGACCGGTTTAGGTAGAATTTTTACAAATTTTACAATTAATTGATTAATGAAATTCACAATAGCACCTATAAAAGAATTTTTAGTGCTTGAAAATTAGGAGAGGCAAGTCTTTAAAGCAAATATTAGGGTAATTATGCAGTTAATTGCTTCATCAGAATTAAGATAAATTCAATTCTATTGTACAATTCTTCTATTGTAGTGGAATTATCAATAACAAAATCGGCGTCCTCTTTCTTTTCTTCATCGGGGATTTGAAATTGCATCCGGACACGAATTTGGTCTTCAGTAATTTGCTCTCTTCTTAGTACTCTTTCTATTCGTATTTTCTCTTCAGCATAGACAAGCAATATATAGTCAAAGTAATCTTCAAGGTTTGCTTCAAATACTAGAGCAGATTCTATAAACACAACATTTTGGGATTTGAAAATATCATTTGCTAACTGATCGATTTTCTCCATCGTTGGCAGATGAACAATCGCATTAATCTTTAAAACGTTTTCTTCATTGGAAAATATTTTTTCGGCTAAAAATTTTGTATTGAGTTTATCATCAATAAATGAATCTGCTCCGAACTCGGCAATTATTAATCTCTTGACTTCAGCATCATGTGCCATTAGTTCTTTTGCAATTAAATCAGCACGTAAAACTGAGAAGTCTTTTTTTTCAAGGTAATCGGAAACTAAAGATTTACCCGAACCAATTCCACCAGTTATTGCAATTTTGATTTTCTTCATAGAGATAAAAGAAGAGGCTGACTCAAAAGTAATATCTAATAAAATAATAGCCCGCGGATGACACAGATTTAACTGATTTTCGCAGATTAGTTTTTTGAAAACTACTTTTGAGACAGCCTCTTCATCATTTATTTTGCGTAAGCTATTTTTCTTAACTCTCTAATTACAGTCACTTTAATCTGGCCCGGATATTCCATTTCTTCTTGAATCTTGGCGGCAATATCATTAGCAAGACGATCTGCAAAGACATCATCGACTCTATCCGGTTCTACAACTACGCGCACTTCTCTTCCCGCTTGGATAGCATAAGTTTTGGCTACACCTTCAAATGATTTAGCTAGAGTTTCCAAGTTCTCTAATCTCTTAACGTAGCTTTCAAGTGGTTCACGGCGAGCTCCGGGTCTAGCGCCGCTAATGGCATCCGCTGCTTGAACTAAAGCAGAGATTGGATGCTCCATTTCAATATCTTCATGATGCGATCCAACCGCATTAACTACTATCGGATGTTCATTGTAACGTTTAGTTAAATCGTAACCAAGTAATGCGTGTGGACCTTCAACGTTTTTGTCTATAGTTTTTCCAATGTCGTGCATCAAACCAGCGCGGCGAGCAATGTTAGTATCAAAGCCTAGCTCAGCAGCCATAATACCGGTTAAATAGGCAACTTCTATACTATGCTGAAGTAAATTCTGACCGTAGCTGGATCTATATTTCATTCTGCCGATATGTTTTACAAGTTCAATATGAACATTATGCAAACCGAGTTGGATAATTGTGTTCTCACCTTCTTTCTGAACTTCTTCATCAAGTTCAGTCTGAACTTTTGCAACAACTTCTTCGATGCGAGCCGGGTGAATTCTTCCATCGGCAATTAATCTTTCCAAAGAAATTCTAGCAACTTCTCTACGGAACTGATCGAAAGCCGAAAGAATAACTGCTTCCGGAGTGTCATCAACAATTACATCAACACCGGTAGCTGCTTCAAATGCGCGAATGTTTCGTCCTTCTCGACCAATGATTCTTCCCTTCATTTCATCATTCTGAATTTGAACGACTGAAACCGTGGATTCAACAGAATGATCAACTGCAGTTCTTTGAATAGCTTGTACAATAATCTTCTGAGATTCTTTTTTCGCATCAATTTTAGCTTGATCTCGAACTTCCTTTATTGAATGTGCGGCATCAGTTTTAGCTTTATTTAGCATATTCTCCATCAACATCTTCTTAGCTTCTTCAGATGTTAATCCGGCAGTTTTCTCCAAACGAACATTTTGTTCTGCAATTAAGGAATCTAGCTCTGCATGCTTTCTGTCTAAATCTTGTTTTTGAGTTGCTAAATTCTTTTCAGCAACTTTAATCTCTTTTTCTTTCTGAGTAACGACCTCGAATTTCTTATCAAGGTTTTCTTCGCGTGTCTCAAGCTGCTTTTCGTGATTTTGCAGCTTCTGGCGCTTGGAATTTACATCAACATCAAATTCTTGCTTCTTCTTTAACCATTCATCTTTAACTTCTAAAAGCTTTTCACGCTTAATATGTTTTGCTTCTTTTTCAGCTTCATCAATAATTGACTTTGATTTCTCTTTAGCAGCCTCAATACTGTTTTTAGCAGTTTCGATACTATTTTTACCGACTTTGGAATTTAAAAACCATCCAAGATAAAATGCTACAACTGCAACAACTACAGCTATACCAACAAACAACAAGTACTCCATCAAGAACGCGCTCGGCCAACAAGTCTACTTCGCCGTC
>CAZEDR010000094.1:0-11519 GCA_964510975.1 uncultured Melioribacter sp.
TTTTGTTGAGAAGGCTCTTCTGCTTTAATTACTAAAGTTGGCTGATCTATAGAAATACCAAGATCATTCAGCGCTTCTAATGCGGTTGTGTACCTGTCTTTAGGATTCTTTCTAATTAAGTGATAAACAACGTCTTGTAGTTTTTGTTCTTGATCAAGCAGCCCCTTGGAAATTACGCTTTCATCAAAAGCCATAATTTCATTGAGGGTTAAGTTTACATTCTCTTTTAGAAACGGATTCTTGCCGGTGAAAATTTCGTATATAACAATGCCGGCGGAAAACAAATCGCTTTGAGCGTTTAGCTTAGCCCCGCGCACTTGTTCCGGACTCATATAGCTAGGCGTTCCAACAATAGAATATGGATTTGTAACAAAGTTATCTTCAGTGGATAGAGCTAAGCCAAAATCACCGATTTTTAGGTTGAGGTTGTTATCAACAAAAATATTTTCCGGCTTTATATCGCGATGAATTATTTGGCATTGGTGAGCATAGTATAATCCCTTTAACAGCTGAACCATTAAATGATTTTTTTGTTCTAAACTGATTTGCTGTTGCTTTAAGAGATTACGAAGCGATACACCTTCGATGTATTCAAAAGAAATATAGAAATACTCTTTGAACATACCGAAATCGAGAACTTTAATTATATGCGGGTTATCAAGCTGTGCTAAAATTTTTGCTTCCCGCTTAAAGCGTTCAACAAGTGTCTGATCTGAAATTTTTTGTGTGTTGAGAACTTTTAAAATTATTTTTTTACTAAGGTAAATGTGGTTAGCTAGAAAAACGGCAGCGTGCTCATCTTTCTTAAGCACTTCAATGATCTGAAATTTTTCAAATAGTATCTCGGAGCTCAAGCCGGTCATCATTGTATGCCCAACTCCTTGAGCTTTAATTGAATCCAGCGAACAGAAACATCTAACGATTTCGCAGTAAGGGTTCTATTCCCGTTAAACTGTTCCAATCTTTTTTTGAGAAGAAGAACTTCAAATTCTCCAAGCGTACCGTTAAAATTTTCTAAGCTCTTTTCATCTTCAAGAACAATATCGTCTGGTAATATCTTATCTGCGTTACACAAAATTATAGCGCGCTGAATAATATTCATCAACTGCCTAACATTGCCCGGCCAGAAATAACCTTCCATTTTCTTTATTGCGATTGGATCAATAGAAACTTCCTTCTGTGCAATTCTCTTAATAAAATAATGAGCGAGAATCGAAACATCTTCGCGGCGTTCCCGCAGCGGCGGCATTTTAATTGGAAATACATTTAGCCTGTAAAACAAATCTTCTCTAAACAATCCATCTTTCACAAGCTGCTGCAAGTCTTTATTAGTTGCCGCAAGAATTCGAACATCTATTTTTTTTACTTTCACATCACCAAGGCGAATTATCTCCCGGTTTTCCAAAACTCGTAATAATTTTGCTTGAAGTGCTTGCGAAATATCGGCAATCTCGTCAAGAAAAAATGTTCCACCATCTGCGGCTTCAAGAAGCCCTTGCTTATCTGTGTTCGCCCCGGTAAAAGCTCCCTTTTTATATCCGAACAATTCACTCTCAAGAAGATTATCCGGAATTGATCCGCAGAATTGCGCCAAGAATGGTTTGTTTTTTCTTTTACTTAGATGATGAATTGCTTTAGCCGCAACTTCTTTTCCGGTTCCGCTTTCTCCGCTTATTAAAACAGTTGCCTCCGTTTGTGCAACACGATGAATAAGCTGACTAAGATTTCTCATAGTCTGACTAATGCCGACCATCTCCGGAATATTTTCCATCGACTGAAGGCGATTGAGAAGAATTTGGTTTTCTTTTTCGAGCTCTTCTAATTTAATAATTCGGTCCAGCGCTAGAGAAACAAGATTCGAAAAGAAACTTAGAAATAATAAATTTTCTTCTGTGAACTCACGTCGATCGAGCTGGCTATCGGCAATGATTATTCCCCAAACTTTTTCATCTCGAATAATCGGAACACCGATTACCGATTTAATTCTATGAATCTGAACGCTTTCGAATTGCGAAAGGTTTGGATCACTCATAACATCATGATAAAGCAGCGGTTTCTTTTCTTTAATTACTTTTTGCAAAATGCCGGAAGAAAATTGATGAAGATCGGTAATACTTTCGTTAGATATTTTGCGAGCTGTGATAATTGAGAAAGAATCGGTTGACTCAAAATAACGAACGAACAGTCCTCTCTCTGCATTGATTACTTGAATTACAATATCAATTGTATCTTCAATCAAACTATCTTGACGCGTAGCAGTGTTAAGAATCTCGGAAAATTCATATAGCGATTCAAATTCGCTTTTAGACAAATTTTTAATGTGGTTAATATTTTCTATCAAAAAAGTATTCATTCTTTTCTATCGCATCTTACTGTACTTTGAATGTGTTTGGTTTTGAAGAACCTTGGTTCTGAAAATCATCAACACACCAAATAATCCAGAAATAAGAACCCTTAGGCAAATTAACTGTCGGCGTTAACGTAATTTCTTCTTTTGAAAACTGTGAACTTTGCCAAACTAACGTCGGGGGCAAATCATCTGTCCATATTTGTATATAATATTTGAAATTAAATCCCGGTAAAAGTTTTTGCCAAGATAATGTTGGATTTGAATTCGCTATAGCGCCATCTTTTGGTGAATAAGTAAGTATTTCTTGTCTAATTACTCTTTTAAGTGTCGAGGAACCAAGATTAAACTTCTTACCAAAACGATCTTTGACAATAATTTCAAAATTTCTTCCTATCGCTTCATCAATAGAAGAAACTTTCAAGTCCGCAACCGACAACTCTCGCTGATAGTATTTAGTTGACTGATTATAATCCAACAGCACCAAAACATTCAGTTGTTTGTTCTGAACAAAAACACTATCTACATCATTTTCAGTATCAGAAATTTTTACTTGAACAGTCATTCGTGTCTTTGCTTCATCTGCAAATTTATTTTGCACACTTGAATAAATGGCAAGACTATCAATTTGTGGAATAGCGTTAAGATATACTTCATCATTATCTACTACGTTCTTTGTTCCCCATTCAATTTTTAATGAGTCGGGCGAGTAGCCACTCTTTTCAAAATAAACATATCCATCATTTGTTGGTACGCCGGTAATGCTATAAGAACCATCAGATTTCGTTTCTTGAAGAATCCCTCGATTCTTCCAAAAAACTCTCACTTTGGCAATTCCGGTTCTAGGAGTTTTTTCTGTTTTAACAAAACCGGAGAAAGAACCACTGTTATACTCAATTAACTTTTCAACTTGCTTGGTTTTGCCGCTTGTCCAAGCTACATCAAGCGAATCCTTCTTAAATCCAATTTTTTCAACGTAAAGTCTTCCGCTTTGTATTGGAATACCGGAAAATTTAAAGTAGCCAGCATCATCGGTTTCGGCAATTGTTGACAACGCGCCCCAACGAACCAAAGCTTTTGCTACCGGCAGGCGAGAATCAACTGTTCTAATGTAACCATCTAAATCTCCATGTGTGTATTCAAGGTTAAAATTACTTATTCTCTTTAATTTTACATCCTTCCACTGCACTATTAACGAATCTGATTTAAAGCCCTCTTTATTGAAGTGGAGTACACCGCTTGTAATCGGGATGCTTGCAAATTTGAAATAACCTTTATCATCGGTTTCAGAAACTGTAGAAAGTGTATTCCAACTAACTAAGACTTTTCCCAATGGCTGAGAATCCGAAGTTTTAACAAAACCATCCAAGTCACCAATGTTGTATTGTAAATTTCTTGTATCAACACGTTTGTTTTTTAATCCGGTCCATTCAACCAATAAAGAATCAGTTTTGTAACCTACCTTGTAAAAATATATCCAGCCACCTCTAATCGGAACGTTCTCAATTTTATAATATCCGCTTGCATCAGTTTCTACGGAAATACTTTGGTCTTTCCAGAAAACTCTTACGTTCGAAATCGGCAAGCTTGGCTGATCGCTGTTGTAAACAAATCCATCAATATCCCCAAAAGTATATGATAGGAGAATTCTACCAACTTGTTTAGTATTTTGATTTTTCCAATCTACAAAAACAGAATCTTTGGAATAGCCGATTTTTTCAAAATAAACCCACCCGTTAACTCTTGGCACATCTTCAACCAAAAACTTGCCGACAGAATCAGTTAAAGCGGTAATATTTTGATTTTTCCACGTAACTGTAACATTAGCAATTGGCGCCCTTGGTTGTTCGAAGGTATAGACCTCACCGGAAAAATCGGCAAACTTGTAATCTTCGCCGGAAGGATCAAAAGGATTAAGGCGCGGTGCATCGCACGAAAGGATAACGCTTGCTAATATTAGCAGTAACACACCACGAAAAATATTCATATAGACTCGGTCTCTGAAGAAATATTCGGCTTTTTTCCTCTCAAAAAATACAAAAGCGCCGAAACATTTGAGACTAATATGCAGAGAAAAAACCTAATTATAAACTCAAAAATATCTTCCCGGTGGCATAAAGCACTGCTTTACCGGATATTTTGACTCTGGGACCGAGTTCCTCACAAGTTAACTCTCCAACACGCTTAGAAACTTGTTGTGCGCGAAAATTTTTCTTACCTAGCATTTCTGCCCAGTAGGGAACAAGAACTGTGTGCGCAGAGCCGGTAACCGGATCTTCATTAATTCCTTCGTTTGGAGCGAACATTCGGGAGACGAAATCCACTTCCTTTCCCTTGGCAGAAATTATAACTCCATGCGGATGAATTTGCTTAACCAGCTCAAAATTTGGATTAACCGTACGCACAAACTCTTCATCATCATAAACTGCAAGCATGTAGTTTCCACCTTCCAAAACTTCCAGAGGCTCTTTTGCAAAAGCGGATTTAACTGCTTCCGTCACTTCGATTTTTTTTGGCTTGTTTGAAGGAAAATTAAGCGATAGCGTTTCTCCTTCGCGATCAACTATCAACTCACCACTCATAGATGTAAACTTAATTTGCGTTGCTTCTTTCTCAATAAAATTAAAAATCACATAAGCCGAGGCTAATGTTGCGTGTCCGCATAAACTAACTTCAGCTACCGGTGTCATCCAGCGGATGTGATAGTGTGTTCCTTCTTTAACAAAGTATGCTGTTTCGGATAAATTGTTTTCCATTGCAATATTCTGCATCGTTTCATCATCAAGCCATTTTTCCAAAGGAATAACAGCAGCAGGGTTGCCCCCGAATAATTTTGAAGTAAAAGCATCAACTTGATAAAACTTCATATTCTCTCCTTCTGTTTTTCTTGATCTTGATCTTACTCTTGATCTTCTTTTCAAAACAGATCAAGAGCATGAGCAAGCGTAAGATCAAGATTGTTTATTTAAAGTACATTTCTTTATGAAGGAATGGAACAACCGCTACTTTTAATGCTTCAATATATAATTCTTTTTTATCTATTATTTCATTTGTTGATTACAACTTTTCGGTAGACGATCTTTGAATTCCGTAACAACTCTTTTTTCTTGACACGAATTTTATTTCTAATTAAGTTGCTTACAAAGCAACGGCGCATTTCCTCAATAAGTTAATAATGCGTTGTTAGTTGGTTTTCTCTTTTGGGTGCAATATTTTTTCCAAAAATAAAATTACTTTCATTCTACTTTACAATATTAATTGATTACAAAAATTCTTTTTGAAAGAAATGAGTTGTAGGGCTATAACTTTATTCTTACTCAAATACTTACAAATAGAATATGGTTCTTTACAGCATTTTACCGTTAATATGATAGACTCACCAAATGCGAAAAGGACAGAGCGATTTTTATTCTCCATTGCGGCTGTAGCAAAACGTTTGAAGGCATTATTATTAAGCAGACTCTTCAGCAGTGAGGCACTTATCAATAAATGAATTCTATTGTTTTAGAAAGGAGGAAAAAATGAGCAGAACTAGTTTTACAACATTTTATAATGCAATTATTTTAATAACACTAATCTCATTTACGTTGCCGGAAGCTTCGCACTCAGCACAACAGGATACTACAGGCACCACAAAATCAGACACAAAAAAGAATGAATCATCAAAGAACACTACTAAAGCTGAAAACCAAAAAGGTATGGCTTGTGTAACTCCAAATTTCGAAGTCAATTTCATTGGAAAAGATATTCTTGAAATAACTGCTACAACCGAAAATATCGATACTGCAAGCTTCAAAGTATGGCTTTCGGAAATACCCGATTTTGATGAAGTTACTACTAACGAGAATGAAAGTATAAAAACAAAAGAATATATTTTAGAAATTCGAAACGGTGAAGGCGTAGTCTACATCACTCCTAAAAATATTAGATTGATTAAAAGTGAAGGGCGTGTAACGGTACATTATGAAATTCTTGGTGAAAAATCGAAAACATGTAACGATTGGAATTCTGGAGAGTGTGTTGTTATTGCAACAGATATAAGCAGAGCCGATCTTTATACAGGTATGTTATTCAACCTGGAAAAGACCGGCAAAGTAAAGGGGAACCTCGAAGTTGATTTTACAACATACACCAGACATAATGCAGGGCTGTCAACCTTTGGCGAGTTTCAATATACTTCCATCGGCGCAATTGATTCTACAACAACAGGCACAAACAAATTTGTGAATAAATTTGCAGAAGGTGGGGGGGTATTTAATGTTTTGGTAGGACTAATGTATCACGGAATTCCTTTCTTCGATGTTAAGTATCAAGAATGGGAAACTCCGGTTATATCTCCTTTTGTAGGTTTTGGTTTTAGAAGTTTTGCCAACGAAAAAGCAGCAGATTTTTTTGCCTATCCTAGAATTGAGTTAGGATTGGATATTAATCTTATTCAATTTAATGCAGGCGGTCTTCAGAACAGATCCGGTTATATCGATATTGGATATTCATATGATAAATTCTGGACTTTGGATAGACAGGACAGCGCCAATACCAAAATCTTTGACGAACCAAGACGGTTCTTTCTGAGAGCGAATCTTGATTTCGAAGTTAGCAATCTTATTTTGGCTGCATTTATCTCGGCGGATATTCCGGCAACTTTTTCGAAGACACCTATGAGACTAAGTTTTGGACTTTATGCTTACACCGATATAGATAAAGTTGCAGAATTCCTCGCCGGATTCGTAAATATTTTCAATGCAAAAACAGAATAACTAAATTATACGAACACTAAGAACGTGAAGACTAGACATAGTGCTTGTTGTTAACTATAAGGCAAAAACTGTTTTTGCTGTGCTGCGGGCTGTATAAGAAATTAAAAAGCAAAAGCGTAATAGTGATAACATATAAGATGGTGCTGTAAAGAATAATATTTAACTATAGTGAGTAAAAAAGGATAGTTGATTTTGAAATAACTACATTCTAAATAACTTTATAAAAGTTGGTGCCCGGATATGAGTGGGAATTCAGATTTCATATTACGCATCTTTCTTCTACAGCAATTGATCTGCTAGATCACCGCTAGAAAATTTTGAGAGAAATTCGTCAACTTGATAAAACTTCATATCCTCTCCTTCTGTTTTTCTTGATCGTGATCTTACTCTTGATCTTCCTTTAAATACAGATTAAGAGCATGAGCAAGCGTAAGACCAAGATTGTTTATTTAAAGTACATTTCTTTATGAAGGAATGGAACCACTGCTACTTTCAGTCCCTCAATGTAAAGTTCTTTTCTGTTCATCACGCCGTTTGTAAAATAACCAATTGCACCATGTTTCTGTTTTGTGTTCTCTTCGTTCTGAATTTCATCCATCACTACACCAAGCTCAATTCCACTCAAAAGTTTTTCAACTACTTTTGAAGGTAATTCAAATTGCGGAGAGGAACCAAAACCAACATTGCCTTCTTTATCGACAACGCACATACAGCCAAAGGCAAACCATTTTTCGTACAATTGAATAATACCACCTTCAATACCAACGAAGAAAGCTGCATTTAGTTTTTGCTCTAAGTTAATTTGCTTAAGAGCCAGTGCACGGTTTTTTGCGCCCGCAAATGTTTCTTCTCCTACCGGCTGATGAGACACACCGGATTCAACCTCCATTCCAATAACTTCTACTTCTTGAAAGTAATTTTGGAATGCTTCTTCAACGGAAGCAACCTTAACTGGATTTTTTGAGCCAACTAGAATTTTCATTTATTTTTCTTTCCAAAAAAGAATTTTATTGGACGCCAAATTCTCTTAGCCCACGCGGCTTCATTATGCTCGGCTTTTTGATCGATGAAGACTAGAAAATCTTTATTCTCGACATAACCTTTTTCTTTAAGCACATTAACCATTTCATCAACACCCGGCTGAAGAATGGTTTCGAGCCCTACGCCACCGTTATCTATATATAGTGTTATTTCTTTCTTGGGGGATTTGTCTTCTGCAACTACAGTTACATAATTATAATTGGTGAATTTGAAAGCCGGAGAGAAACATGCTGCTTTGGAAAATACATTTGGATAATCCCACGCGAAAAGCATAGAAATTAGTCCGCCCATGGATGAGCCGCCCACAGCAGTGTTTGCTGCATCGGTTAGCGTTCTGTAGTTCTTGTCAATAAATGGTTTGATTTTTTCAACCACAAGTCGTTCATAAAGTTTTCCTAAACCAGTGTTGTTGTATTCTGTTCCTCTATCATCGGTATTATTCATTCCAACTATAATAAAGGGTTCCGCTTCGCCTGTACGGATTAAACTATCGGCAACCTCATCAACTTGCCAATCTATAAACATGCTAGACGTGCGGGGATCAATTAGGTTTTGTCCATCGTGCATGTAGAAAACCGGAAATCGTTTTTCTTTTTGTTCATCATAATTTGGAGGAAGCCAAACAAAAATATCACGCGGTTTTAAGCCATCTATTACGAATCCTTTGTGATAAAAAACTTTTCCGGTAACTTGTCCGGCAACTTTGAAATTAAAATTATCGCGCCAGTTAAAAATTGTTGCGAGCACAGTTGTATCATTGTTTACTACTACAACAGTGTTTTGGGGAACTGAAGAATCGCTTCCCAAAGCCTCGGTTGCCCAGCTTCCTTTTGTGAATTTATATTCTAAACGAGTTCCTTTATCCACACTTACTGTAACGCCCCAAATATCCTTTGTAGCTTTATTCAGTTGAATTTTATTCGGCTGCCAGCTTCCGAGCGCTCTTACATTACCGGCGACATAAATTTTTGACGTGTCGTCCAACGTTGGAGATACAACATTAAAAGTAACGTTCACTTTTTCTTGGGCTGACAAAAACGAATAAAACAAACACAGCACCGATAAAAGATATTTTTTCATTTTAGTATTCCTTCTATACTCAAAATAATTCTTACCAAGTTTTTGTTTTTCTTACCATCAGTCGTTCGGGATTTATTTCCGGAGTAAACCCGTATTTAGTATATAAACCGTGTGCATCTCTTGTGGCCAACCTCCAAGCACGAATCTTTTTTAATTTAGGATGTTTGAAAACATACTCCATTAACATTTTAGATAATCCCTTATCGCGATAATTCTCCAGAATAAAGACATCGCAGAGATACGCGTGTGAAGTATAATCTGTAACAACTCTGGCAAAACCAATTTGCTCACTATCATTGTAAAGACCAGCGCAAAACGAATTCTTAATTTGTGTCTTTACAATGTCAAGAGGAATTCCGCTACACCAATATGATTCGGTTAAAAATTTATGAATCACTTTGATCTGAAGTTTTCTTTTATCCGTACTTAGTAAAATATTTTTCTTTTTTCTCTCTACCATAACACGTTAGTTGTTAGACGCTAATCCTCGTTTTGCCAGCTTCAATGTTCCAAACCATTCTATCGCCGCAACAATGGAGGGCAACGCGGCAGTGCTATGTGTTCCTCCCGGAATTGTAACTATCTCTACATTAACTCCTCTTGTAAGAAAATAATTTCTTGCTTGCACAGAGTTTTCATATGGAACGTATTCGTCTGCATCTCCGTGATAAAGACGCATTGGCGCTGTAGGTTTCCAATCAAGCAAACTGTTGTTAGAAAAGGCATTGCTCATCGTTGTTTCCGTTCCATTCAAATAAGATGTAACAAAATTCTGGTTTAGCAGTTTTGATAAATCATTTGTTAACTCAGAATTAATTTCATCAGTAGTTTTTGATCCGTCAAATAATGCGGGTAGTTTTTCGGCGTATGGTGCATTAAAAAATGTAGTCAAGTTATTCCAACCGTAAACATTATTATATGCAACCATAAAAAAAGCTAAATATGCCGGTTGGTTATAAGTCTTCCCTTGAAATATTTTCTTTGCCGATAAATTCAAATCATACGCGCCCGCCATTGGAGCCACTGCGGTAAGCTGAAACTCGCTTTTATAATTCTGCTCAATTTCCCTTTGCGCCGCCATTGTAACATAACCACCTTCGGAATATCCGGCTAAAAATATTTGTCCGTTTAACGTGATACTATTTTTACTTGCAAATTCTTTTCCGGCTCTAATTATATCAATTACTGGATCGGCAGAAGATTTTGAAATATGATACGGATGAACCAGCATTGATTCCCCTAATCCGATATAATCCGGAACAACAGAAAAATACCCAAGCGATGCGGCAACTAAACCATCGGTTGCATTAAGCGCGTTTACCGAACCAACGTTTGTTCTTTTCGTTTGCGTTCCATGCTGAACACTTACTAAAGATAAATTGTTTTTTCCTTTTGGTAAGAATACGGCACCAGAAACAACAATTACATTTCCCTTAGCGTCAACGGTTCTGTAAACAAGTTTGTAGTAATCAACATCATATAAAATTTTGTCTTTGAATTGCTCTTCGCCGGAGATACTGCTTACCATTGCTTGCAGTAAAGAGATTGTAAATGTTCCATTGAAGGTAGAGCTTACTACTTGTCCGCGTGCCGGCGTTATTTGCGGTTCAACCGGTGAATCATCTTTTTTACACGATGTTACAAAGAATAAAATGACAACAAAAAAGATTACAAATAGTTTTCGGTTTGCAATAAGGTTCATTCTGATTTCTCTCCACGCAACAAAGCGGTTTTATATGGGAATATTTTTACTGTCATTACTCCAGCTACAACTGCCGGGTCGGTCTCCGCAATCTCTTTGGCTTTTTCCAATGAATCAGCTTCGTAAACTACAATTCCAAACATAGTTTCATCCCAGTTCTCTGTTTTGCCGGCAAGGATTAAACTTCCCTCATTGTGCATTTTTTGCAATCTTGCAAAATGTTCACCAACTGCTTTGTTATCAGCATCGCTCCAGTTTTTCAAATCAAGAAATTTGGGAACAAGATGAAGCACATAAATAAATTGTTTCTTCTCTGCGGACTTTTGTTCTGCCTGGGCAAATGAGATGGATACTAAAAATATTATACTTAAAAAAGTCAGAGCAAACTTCTTCATTTAATTACCTTTCTATTAATTTTAATAAAGAACTTGTTGCTTCTAAAATCTGTTATACCGTAAATTATTTACACAATAAACGAAGCTGAATTAATCACAATACAATTTAACAAAAGGAAGAAAAGGATTCTCAATGAAACTGTCTAGAAAAGAATTTTTACGAGCCGGGGCAATTTTAAGCGGCGGATTTTTTCTGA
>CAZEDR010000095.1:0-3675 GCA_964510975.1 uncultured Melioribacter sp.
GGAGATAATAAACAATTATGTTAAACGCTGCATAGGAATTCCCGGCGATACAATTACAATAAAAGAAAAAGTTGTTTTTGTAAATGGAAAAGAAGCAAAACGCCCGGCAAACATTCAGTATATCAACAATTATGTTACACCGGCCGGTGTTGCCAACCCCGCAATCTTTCCTAAAGATTCTCCGTTTAACGAAGATAATTATGGCCCAATTGTTATTCCCAAAAAAGGTGATGTTATTCAACTCACAGTTGAAAATGTTGAGGCTTGGAGAACAATAATTGATCGTGAATATGGAAAAAGAGTTGTAACCGCCGATGGTAATACTATTCTAATTGATGGGAAAGCAGCTACTTCTTATACATTGCAAAAAGATTATTACTTTATGATGGGCGATAACCGCGATGACAGTGCAGACAGCCGTTTCTGGGGTTTTGTTCCTAGAGATAAAATTGTTGGACAAGCATTTATGATTTACTGGTCATGGGATCCCAACATTCCATTCTCTGATATTTTTAAACTTTTGAGTACTGTCCGCGTAAACCGAATAGCGAAAATTGTTCATTGATTTTCAGTTAATAAATTGATTACTTCAGAGTGCAGTTGAAATTTTTCTCTGCACTTTTTAGTTTCAGATATTGTTAATAACTGAAGTTACGCATAAGTTGAATTTTATGAATTTTCCTTTGTGAAACTTGGTGACTTAGTGCTTTTGTGGCTCATTTTCTTAGACTTTTTTTGCCACTAAGTCACAAGTCCACTAAAAAATCACAAAGTGAGTAACTTCAGTTAATAAGAAAACATTTCTTTGTAAGGTGATTGAATGAATTTTAAGCTCAGTTGCTTCATCCTGTTGATATCAGTTTCTCTCTTAGCGCAGACCAAGTATTACATTTACTTCGAAGATAAAGGCGATTTTTCTACTTCAAAATTGAGCAAAACCTCAGCAGCTTATATTGCCGCCGAAAAAGAATTATCAGCAGGGGCAATCGAACGACGAAAGCAAGTTATGGGAGATGATTATATAACTTTTGAAGACTTACCAATTAATTCCGGTTATATCAATCAGCTTGAATCATACGGAATTTCGATTGAGAATAAACTAAAATGGTTTAACGCTGTTACTTCTTATCTAACTGATGAACAAGTATATGCTATCAAATCATTTTCTTTTGTTTCTAAAGTAGCAGCAGTTCGGATTGCAAAGAAAATCTCACCAATCGAATCGAAAATCATTACCGCGCCAAGATCAGTTCCTACTGTGCAATCAACAACCGGATTAAACTACGGCGGCTCACTAAATCAAAATGCGCTTTCCGAAGTTCCCGCTGTTCATGATCTTGGTATAACCGGCAAAGGAGTTCTTATTGGAATTCTGGATACCGGATTTCGTTGGAAAACTCACCCGGCTTTGAAAAACTTAAAAATAGTTGCTGAAAAAGATTTTGTTCAGAAAGATGATATTACAGAGAACCAGACCGGTGATAGATCTGATCAAGATTCTCACGGAACAAATTGCTTAGGATTAATGTCTGGTTTCGATTCAGGCAATTTGATTGGTCCAGCTTACGAGGCCTCAATTTTACTTGCAAAAACAGAAACAGTTTCTTCTGAAACTCGCGCTGAAGAAGATAACTACGCAGCTGCTCTTGAATGGATGGAAGGCCTTGGAGTTCAAATAACAACAAGTTCACTCGGTTATAACGAGTTTGATGGTGGTGTGGGGGATTATCCTTGGTCAAGTTTTGATGGCCAGACAACAATTACCGCTAGGGCAATTAATCTTGCATTCCAGAGAGGTGTTACATCCTTAACTGCTGCGGGAAATGAAAGAAATAATTCATGGGGAAAATTGGTTACTCCGGGAGACGCATTAAATGTTATTACGGTTGGTGCTGTTGATTTCTCAAATAATATTGCGTCATTCAGCAGTCCTGGCCCAACTTCTGATGGAAGAATAAAACCGGAAGTAGTTGCAATGGGAGTTACAGATTATGTATCCAACACAAGTGGTAAGTATAACTACGGTAATGGAACATCTTACGCAACACCGATTACAGCGGGCATTGCCGGATTGCTAAAATCAGCTTGGCCTCATTTAACTAATCAGCAGATTAGAAAAATATTTTTAGAATGCGGAGATAATGCTTCCTCTCCAAATAATGACCGAGGCTGGGGACTAATTTCGGCATCACGCATAGTAACATACCCCAACTTAAGTAGGTTTAATGGATATTTTAGAATGAATAAAATTTTTCTTGAACCAAATAAAATTGATACTACTAGTGTTCAATTAAATTATAAAATAGGTTCTAGCACATATAAGGTAATTAACATGCAAATCAACGGTGATATCAAGTATTCATATTTGTTTCCAGATTTGGCAGATAATGGTTCGATAGAATTTTACTTTACTTATAAAAAAAGTGGGGTTGAAGTTAGGGAACCAGCTCTTGGCTTATTTAAAATCAATGAGTTAAACAATGTAGGTAATGAGGTTGGAGAATTGCCTACATCAATTAGACTTTATCAAAATTATCCAAATCCATTTAATTCGTCCACAACAATAAGATATGAATTAACAGATTTCGGACATGTTCAATTGAATCTAATTAATATACTGGGGCAAAAAATAAGTACAATAGTTGATCAGGTACAGTCTCCCGGGTACCACCAATTCAATCTGAATACCAAAGATTATAATTTGTCATCAGGCGTATACTTATATTCATTAAGTGTGGAAAATTCGGTTGTTACGAAAAAAATGATATTAATTAAATAAGGCCGAAATGAAGGGAATTATTCATTCTAATCAAGAGGCATATTTAACTGCCCAACGAAAAACGCCGGATGAACTTTTGCTGGAGATGGAAAAGTTTGCTCTGGAAAACAAAGTCCCAATTCTTAATTGGAACGCTGGCGATCTTCTTGAAACACTAATTACAACATATCGTCCGGAACGTGTATTGGAGATTGGAACAGCTATAGCTTACTCATCAATTCGAATCGCGCGTCAACTGAAGAAAAAAGCCAAACTTCATACAATTGAAAAAAGTAAAGACAACATTAAACTGGCTACAGAGTTTATTAATCGTGCAGAGCAACACGAGAAAATTCAAATTCTTGAAGGTGATGCTCTTGAGATTATGCCGGCTTTAAAAAAGAAATATGATTTCATTTTTCTAGATGCCGACAAACAAGACTACGAAAAACTTTTTCAATACTCTTTAATGTTGCTCAAAACCGATGGAATAATTTTTATCGATAATCTTTTATGGCATGGTTATGCAGCATCTCGCAACGTTCCGGCAAAGCAGAAAAAATCTACTCAAATAATTCGTGAATTCAACAAACAATTTCTTAATACACCTTCACTCAAAAGTACAATTCTTCCGGTTGGTGATGGAATTGGAATAGGAATTAAGGTGAAAAAATGATTGATAAATCTGTAGAGGAAATTCTTTCTGGGGTAGAGAGGCTAAGCGAGAATCCATTACGCGCACGTGAGGATTTTAAATTGATATTAGAAGCATCGGTTTCTTCGAAGCGGTTTAACGAACTATCTGATCTGGCATTTCAAGCAAAATATGTTAGCGGATTGATGAAAGTAATTCAGAAAAGGGAAGCCGTTGTCGATGAAGAATACTTCAAGAAAGTTGGTGAGGAGTTCCAAGTATC
>CAZEDR010000095.1:3685-4958 GCA_964510975.1 uncultured Melioribacter sp.
TCTTATCAAAAAATAAAATTGCTGCTTCAACCTATTTTGGAAAATTCATCTGACTTTGTGAAGAATATTTATGAAGAGAAATATTTTCAGCTATCTCATGCTTCTCTTGAAAATATGAATCGATTATGTGAAGACCTGGCAATTCTCAAACTCTATCTAAACGATTTAAAAACAAAAAAGGATTCGAAGTAACCTCGAATCCTTTTTTTCAAAAAAACTCAACTAAAAATTACTTAACCTTTCTCAACGTTTCCGAATATTTTTCCGCAACATCCTGAACGGATCTACTAGAAATTAAATTATAGATTCTGTTTCGCAATTCTGCCCATTCGTCATGCAATGGACATGGGTTTTCTTCCTGGCATTCTTTAAGTCCAGTAACGCACTTTAGGTTTATAACCGGACCTTCGACTCTTTCAACTATCTCAAGAATCGAGCTTTTCTTTGCGAGTTCGGTAATTTTAAATCCGCCACCTCTGCCCTTAAATGAATCAACGTATCCGTATTTAGCCATTCGTTGTAAAATTTTAGCAAGATAATGTGCTGGAATATCTTCACTCTTTGCTATATCTGAAGACATAATTAAAGCGTCTTTTTGCTGGCGTGCTAAAAAGAGTATTGCTCTTATTGCATATTCGCCTGTTTTCGTGTAAATCATACATCCCTCGATTATTATGAAAACTTCTTATAAAGATTTATAGGAGCCAGTTATCTTTTATTAAAATTAACTAAAAGAGAACTTGATGTCAAGAATTTAGCTTTATTTTGCAGTATTAGAATTAATGTACGAAAACTCATTGGTAAGATTGATAATGGCTTTGCTTTGGGTTGCAGCTAAAATATCTGTCTGAAATAGATCAAATCTTGCTGGTTGAATCAAGCAAGTCATTTTTGGCAGTTCGTTAAAATCGTTTTTCGTTATAATTACTTTATGTTTTGCAACAAAATGATGAACAGATTTGCTCAATGAGAAATCATAGCTGATTTCTACTTCTTGATACAAATCCATCTTTTTTATTATGGAACTCTCTAAACACCCAACAGCAGATTCATAATAAGCCTTTCCAAGAGGTCCAACTCCTTGTTTTGTCCCGCCAAAATAGCGGACAACAACTGTAATTAAATTTGTAACTTCAAGGTGGTTTTGCGCATTATATATCCGAATACCGGCAGTCCCATTTGGCTCGCCATCGTCAGAATACTTAAAGGTTCCATTCTGGAATTTGTATGCAGAACAATGGTGTGTGGCATCGTAATACTGTTTTCGGATTTT
>CAZEDR010000095.1:4968-11384 GCA_964510975.1 uncultured Melioribacter sp.
ATATGGCCAGGAAGAGTGAGCCTTTCTCTTTCAACTTGAATTCAGTTGGCTGAGCAATTGTCTTAATTGTTTCGGGTAAATGCATAAATTCAAAAAAAATTGATTTTCGTTTTTTCTTTATCTAAAATAACCTTTTGAACTTTGGCAATCTATTGTAATGGAATCAAAAATACTCATTCGCGGCGCACGCGAACATAACCTCAAAAATATAGATCTGGAAATACCGAGGGATTCTTTTGTTGTAATCACCGGTTTGTCCGGTTCTGGCAAATCTTCTCTAGCATTCGATACTATTTATGCAGAAGGGCAGAGGCGATATATCGAATCACTTTCCTCTTATGCTAGACAGTTCTTAGATCAGCTGGAAAAACCGGATGTTGATCTGATTGAAGGACTAAGTCCGGCAATCTCTATTGAACAAAAATCAACTCATGGAAATCCTCGCTCTACGGTTGGGACCGTTACTGAAATCTATGATTACCTTCGTCTGCTATATGCTCGCGTAGGAAGGGTAAACTGTTACAATTGCGGAAGACCCGTCGTAAAGCAATCGGCAGATCAAATCATTGAAACTGTTCTGAAAGAGTTTGATGAAAAACGTGTTGTTGTATTAGCTCCAGTTGTACGTGGTAGAAAAGGACATTACCGCGAACTCTTCCAAGAAATTTTACGAGACGGCTTCATCCGCGCTCGTGTTGATGGCGAAACGCTTGAATTGAATGATGAAACAAAAGTTGACCGTTATAAAACTCACGATATTGAAATTGTAGTTGATCGAGTTAAAGTTAACGAGAAATCTAGTTCACGTGTAACCGAATCGATTGAAGTAGCGCTCAACTATGGTAATGGAAATGTAATTATTAACGATGGCGAAAAGGATTTTGTCTATAGCCGCAATTTTGCTTGCCTTCATTGCGGAATTGGTTTTGCTGAATTGGCGCCTAACTCATTCTCATTTAACTCTCCATATGGTTCTTGTCCCGAGTGTGATGGTTTAGGTGAGAAGCGTGAACTCGACATGAATTTGATTATTCCCGACTGGGACAAGACGATTAACGAAGAAGGAATAGCTGCTATTGGAAAACCCAGAAGCACTTGGTTTTTTAATCAGCTACAAATAATTGCCGAGAAATTTGGTTTTACTTACGATACGAAACTGAAAGATTTAACAAAAGAGCAACTTGATATTGTACTCAATGGAACAAAAGAGAAAATTCCTTTTACATACACATATGGCGGGGGCAAGCAAGTAACATACATGCACAAGTTCAATGGTGTGATGAATTATGTCAATCACTATTACGAAAATACTTCTTCAAACAAAATTCGCGAATGGGCAGAAGCCTTCATGAATACGATGACTTGTTCTTCTTGTAACGGTGGAAGACTTAAGAAGGAATCTCTAGCAATTACTCTTAACGAAATGAATATCGCTGCGGTTTCTGCGCAATCAATAGATAAAGCGAAAAAGTTTTTTAACTCGCTCAAGTTAACCGAGCGAGAAAAAATTATTGCTGTCCAAATTCTGAAGGAGATAACATCAAGATTAGACTTTTTACTTAATGTTGGGCTCGATTATCTCACTCTGGATCGTTCGGCTAGAACACTTTCCGGCGGAGAAGCGCAGCGTATTAGATTGGCAACGCAAATAGGCTCACAACTAGCCGGTGTACTTTATGTTTTAGATGAACCGAGCATCGGCTTACATCAATCTGATAATGTTAAGTTGATAAACTCGTTAAAGAATCTTCGCGATTTGGGTAACACAGTTATTGTGGTTGAGCATGATCGAGAAACTATAGAAAGCGCAGATTATATTGTCGATCTTGGACCGAGAGCCGGTGTGCATGGCGGTGAGGTTGTTTTGCATGGCGACACAAAAAGTTTCCTCAAAACAAAAAATGAAACTCGCTCGCTTACACTTGAATACCTTAAGGACAGAAAGCAGATTGAATATGAAACAGATAGAAGAAAAGGAAGCGGAAAATTTATTGAATTAAAGAAAGCAAGCGGTAATAATCTGAAAAACGTAAATCTGAAAATTCCGTTAGGAACTTTTATTGCAATTACTGGAGTTAGCGGCTCCGGCAAATCTTCGTTGATCAATGAAACTCTTGTGAAAATTTTAATGAAGAAGATTTACAATTCCAAAGTTGTTCCACTCCCATTTTATGAAATATTAGGTTTAGAGCATGTAGATAAAGTAATCGAGATTGATCAGTCCGCAATAGGAAGAACACCAAGATCAAATCCGGCCACATACACCGGCTTGTTTACACATATAAGAGATTTATTCGCGCAGTTGCCGGAATCAAAAATGCGTGGTTACGCTGCTGGACGTTTCAGTTTTAATGTAAGCGGCGGAAGATGTGAAGAATGCGAAGGAGATGGTCTTAAGAAAATTGAGATGAATTTCCTTCCAAACGTTTATGTGATTTGCGAAGTTTGTAATGGAAAAAGATATAACCGGGAAACACTTGAGATTCTCTACAAAACAAAAACCATATCTGATGTACTTGATATGACTGTTGAAGAATCAGTTGGCTTTTTCGAGGATTATCCGGCTTTGCAAAGAAAAGTTAAAGCGCTCAACGATGTTGGTCTTGGCTATATAAAACTTGGTCAGCAAGCTACGACTCTAAGCGGAGGAGAAGCACAACGTGTAAAACTTGCAACTGAATTAAGCAAAGTTCAGACTGGTAATACAATTTATATTTTGGATGAACCCACAACCGGCCTTCACTTTGAAGATGTGAATATTTTGCTCAAGGTTTTGAATCAGCTTGTCGAGAAAGGGAACACGGTAATTGTTGTTGAGCATAATTTAGATGTAATTAAAGTTGCCGATTATGTTGTTGACCTTGGTCCGGGCGGCGGGGAATATGGAGGAGAAATAATTGCAGCCGGTACGCCAGAAGGTATTTCCGAAAATGAAAAAAGTATTACCGGAAAGTATTTAAAGAAAGAATTACTAAGAAAGTAGAGGTAAAATGAAAACTACTGTTAACGAATTTCGTTCTTACCGGGCGGAGTTGAACGAGAGAATCCTGAATTCGGGATTTAGAGATTACAATAAATTCTTTGCGTTAGATAATAAAGCATATGTAGATGGTGCACTTAATTCTAAAACCAAGGAGCTAATGGGTTTGGTTGCATCAATGGTATTGCGATGCAACGATTGCATTCTTTATCATGTGGATAGATCTATTCAAGAAGGTGCTACTGAACAAGAATTATACGAATCATTTAACATAGCTTTAATTGTTGGCGGGTCAATTGTAATACCGCATCTACGTTATGCAATAGAAAAAATGGATGAATTATTTGCTGAGAAGAAAAATGAAAGCCAAACTCCTAATCCCTAAGCAGATTGTAACAGTTAATTCGAAAAATGATGTTTTTGAAAATCACGCAGTTGAAATAATTGATGGAGCGATAGGTAGAATTGAGCCGCTAGGTAATTTTATTCAAAACGATTACGATGTGCTTGATTACTCCAGTTTAACTTTGATTCCCGGTTTTGTGCAGACGCATATTCACCTTTGCCAGACTTTATTTCGCGGTTTTGCCGATGATCTTGAACTACTCGATTGGCTGCAGAAAAGAATTTTCCCGTTCGAAAATTCACACTCCAAAGACTCACTTAGAATTTCTGCACAACTTGGAATTAATGATTTACTTACTGGCGGAACAACAACCCTTTTGGATATGGGAACTCTTCGTCATCAAGAAATTATTTTTGAAGAACTAATTAACTCCGGTATGAGAGCTTTCGCCGGCAATTGCACTATTGATCAAAACGAATTATTTCCAACTTTTTGTGAAACTACCGAATGGAATCTCAAATCAAGTTACGACTGGGCTAAATCATTTCACAATTCGAGTAATGGAAAAGTGAAATTTGGTTTTGCGCCGAGATTTGTTCTTTCGTGCTCGGAAAAACTATTAAAAGAAACAAAAGAGATGATGAAAGATTTTCCGGGATCGGTATTGCACACTCATTCATCCGAAAACAAAAAGGAAGTAGAAACTGTGCGTACTATGACCGGTAAAGAGAATGTAGAGTATTTCGATTCAATTGGATTGCTCGATGATCATACGGTATTGGCTCACTGCATTCATCTGAACGATAAAGAAATAAAGTCGCTTAAGAAAAACGAAGTTCGAGTTTCTCATTGTCCTTCTTCGAATTTAAAATTGGGTTCCGGTATTGCAAATATTCCGCTTTTGATAAAAGAAGGAATTTCAGTTTCTCTAGGTGCAGATGGAGCGCCTTGTAATAATAGGTTAAGTGCATTTACTGAAATGCGGAACGCAGCATTAATACAAAAGCCAATTCATGGACCGACAGCGATGAATGCACTAACGGTCTTTCGTCTCGCTACAATTGAAGGCGCCAAAGCACTTCATCTTGAAAAAGAAATAGGTAGTGTTGAATCTGGAAAGAGGGCCGATCTGGTTCTTCTAGATTTGGAAAAAGCAGATCAGCCGATCCAATTGAACGAACAACAGATTTATTCCAGCATAGTTTATTCAGCTTCAAAAGAAAATGTTAAAGCTGTTTTTGTTGATGGAGAGTTGAAAGTGGAAAATGGAAAATCGATGCTTTACGATGAAGCAGAACTAATTAGTAATGGTAAAAATCAATTCACGGAATTATTAAAGAGGATTAATTGAAAGTAGTTTTTGCAACACAGAACAAAGGTAAATCTCAAGAAGTAAAAAATCTTTTTGAAGACACAAACATCGAAATTGTATCTCTTGCTGATTTAGGAAATGATATTGATGTTGAAGAAACCGGCACTACGTTCTACGAAAACGCGCTGCTTAAAGCGAAAGCGATATATGAAATTTATAAAATGCCGGTTATCTCTGATGATTCCGGTTTGGAAATTAAGCAGCTTGGCGGACGACCGGGAGTTTATTCTGCCCGCTATGCTGGAGAGAATTGTACATACGATGATAACAATAAAAAAGTTACTGAAGAGTTGAAATCATTTAGACAACCACACAGAGCAAAGTTTGTATCGCAAGCAATTTATTATGATGGTAAAGAAATTCTTTCTTTTATTGGTGAATTACCCGGGAGAATGATTGATAAACCGCGCGGTAATTTTGGTTTTGGTTATGATCCAATTTTTATCCCGGATGGATTTGCACATACTTTGGCCGAACTAACGTTGGAAGAAAAGAACGTAATTAGCCATCGTGCAAAATCTTTTGAGCAATTAAAAAACAAATTAGTTGGAAGGATTAGTAAATAATTACATACAAAAAACATTGCATTACAATTGTTAAAGGCATGTGATATTTTTACTCACGCTTTATAGGCATGTGAAAATGGAATTAGTAATACTTATCGGCTGGTTGATGATTATTAACGGCGCGCTTGGCGGGCAGTACATTCTAAACTGGATGGGAAACCAGCAAAAATTTGTCGGCGATCAGCCGGTTGGTGTTTCTGCCGGAGTAATGACTTGGTGGCGTGAAATTTCCAAATTGGTTTGGGCTTTAATAGCAGTTACTGTTGAAGTAATTCGAGGGAAAGAATTAAAATATTTATTACCCGGCGCCGCAGCTATGATTACAATTATGATTTGCGCATTCACCGGTGTTATTGAAAACATTGGATTCTTTTATCTGCCCAAATATTACTCGCCTCATCTTTATGCACCTTATGTAAATGTTTATTTAGTGATGCTTCCGTTTTTGGGTAAACTCATGTTCAATGCTTCAATAAGAAAAGAGCATTGGATTGGAATTTCGCTTGTTGTTATTGGTCTTGGTGTTCCTCACATTCCTAGAATGTTGGGGAGAAGTATGAATCCGAATGAGGCTTTGGATTTTACTGCAATCTTATGGGTTATAATTATTAATTGCTGTTTATGTTCTCAACAAATATTAAATAATAAAACAGTTCAAGTTGCTGAAAAGGGTGTTGGACCTAATGCGTTGGTAATGTGGCGGGAAATTTGGAAAATGGTTTTCATTTGGTCAGCACTAATAATAATCCCTCTGATTAGCAGTGTGATGCACATAAACTTTCCGCAAACCGTTCCGGTTGATAAATTTGAAACAAAAGTTTTGTCGAAAGTTGATGAAACCAATAAAGCATTCTTGCTTACTTTTTATGAAAAATCGGGCGATGAATATGTAATTAAGAAAGCCGTCTCTGAAGAATCGGAAGTAAAAATTAAAGCGATTATTTCAGATGTTGGCTACAATCGCTTTTTCGCTTTGTTTGATGGAAGCATTATTCCTAAAAACTGGTGGCCGATTTTGTTTGTTGTTCTCGCCGGTTTAACCGGATACATCTACAGCTTTGGGTTTTTCAAACTCTCAAAATTCGCCGCTCACTATTGGGTGCCCTACACAAACATTTGGCTGGCAGTATTACCGTTTGTAATGTTTCTATT
>CAZEDR010000096.1:0-2024 GCA_964510975.1 uncultured Melioribacter sp.
TAAGAGTAAAGTAAATCATAACCGGCATTAAAGCTAAAGAACCAAACCACGGAAATAGTTTTTCTAGAAATGAATTTTCTTTTGGTGCATACTGGTTTTTCATCGTTCAAACATTTTTCTTAGTTCTTCTTTGTCTTTTGTAATTCCGAGACAGATCATAAGTTTGATTCGCGCTTTCTGTCCATTTAAATAATCGGCAAAGATTACGCCCATTTGCTTCAGCCATTTACCTGCACCGGGATAGCCGTAAATATCAAGTGTTTCGCCGGCGGGACAGCGGGAAACTAGCAGCACTGGAATTCCCTTTTCTACAGCATACTTAATTCCATCAAAAGCCTCGGGAGGAACATTGCCTACACCCATTGCTTCAACTACTATTCCTTCTACTCCACTATCTGCAGAGAAGCGGAAAAATTTTTCATTCATTCCGGCATAAACTTTTATTAGATCTACATTGGAGTTTATCGTACCGGTTCTCAGCGTTTCTAATTTGCGGGGCAATCTATTAAACCAAACTTTTCCTTTTTCAACAAAACCTAATGAACCAAAATCTAAACTGTGAAATGTTTCTACATCTTCCGTATGTGTTTTTGTTACTTCACTAGCCGCGTTTATTTCTCCATTTAAGCAAACTAAAACACCAAAACCTTTGCTATTAGGATTGTTAATGATTTGAATCGCATCCACTAAATTTCTTGGCGCGTCCCAATCCGGTTCCGAGCTTGTTTTCATTGCACCAATTACAACTATTGGAATTTTTGTATCCAGCGTGAGATCTAAAAAATAGGCGGTTTCTTCAAGGGTGTCCGTACCATGTGTTACTATAACTCCATCAAAAGTATTTTCATAAATCAACGTATTTATTTTTTTTGATAATTCAAACATTCGCTCCGGAGTCATATGCGGTCCGGGAAAATTCCCAAACTCATGAATAGAAATGTTGGCAAGTCCGCGTGCTTCGGGAATCATACCGATTAATTCATCTCCTTGAAAAAAAGGAACGGCCGCTTTTGTCTTTTCATCTATCTTCATCGAGAAGGTTCCACCCGTAAAAACAATCAAAATGCTTTTCATAATTTTTCCAAATGTATTTATTGCTTAACTGGTTTTTGCTCTCACAAATGTAATTCAGTTGTATATCACGTTCATAGAAAAAAAGTTAAAATATTTGTTAAGGGAAGAAAAAATAATTTGCTTGAATCAACTACAGAATTTATTTTGCTCGCCCTTCAAAAGGAGAGTTTGTGGTGTTTACAAGTTGTTGATAACTTTTATTTGTGGAACGTTTCACAAGCTAAATAGGTCTGTTGGTTCATGTTCTTTTAATCATTGTTTTGTTCGCTTTTATGTATTCTCGTCTGTAAGAGTTTTTTTTATAAGACGTTACGTTGAAAAATTAATGTTAATAATTTGTTGATTGTCGTTGTTTATAAATCGTTCTTCTCAATAACTTCTTAAGATTTACCGGGTTTTCCGGTTTCTATAATGTGGATAATATGCTAAACCCTGTTGAAAGTTTACGTGTTATAAAAGATGCGAAAGATGTTTGGAAAGAGTGTCTAAGTTTAATAAAAGAGAATGTTCCTTTTATAACTTATAACACCTGGTTTCTTCCAATTAAGCCATCGGACTTCTCCGGTAACACTTTAAAAGTATTTGTGCCTAATAATTTTTTTATTGAGTGGATTGAACAACATTACAATACGCTTATCCGAAATACAGTGGCTCAAGTTCTGGGTGAGGAAGGAAAACTTCTTTACGTTATTCTTGAAGAGAAAGAACATGAGCGCGAACAAGAAAAAAATATTATCCCGGAAAGAAGACCGGTTTTAGTTTCCGTACCGGAGCCGGAAAAAGATTTTGAATCTTGCCTAATTACAAAATATACTTTCGATAATTTTATTAAGGGAGAGGGTAATCAACTTGCACGGGCGGCAGCATTTGCCGTTGGTGATAGTCCCGGAAACACTTCTTTTAATCCGCTATTTATTTACGGCGGTGTTGGTTTAGGCAAAACTCATTTG
>CAZEDR010000096.1:2034-11294 GCA_964510975.1 uncultured Melioribacter sp.
CAAAGTATTAGAGCGCGCTCCTCATAAACGTGTAATTTACATTTCATCTGATGCGTTTACCGTTGAGTTCGTTGAAGCAATTCAATCCAATACTGTAAATACTTTTTCCAATTTTTATAAAAGTATGGATGCGTTGATTATCGATGATATTCAATTTCTTGTAGGTAAAGAGAAAACGCAAGATTTATTTTTTCACATATTTAATACGCTGCATCAAAGTGGAAAGCAGATAATTCTTTCCAGCGATAGACCCCCCAAAGATTTGAAAGGATTAAGCGACCGCCTTGTATCTAGATTTCTCTGGGGATTGCAAACGGATATTCAGCCTCCCGATTTAGAAACTAGAACTGCTATTCTAAAGAATAAAAGTGAATCTTACGGAATTAACCTTTCGCGAGAGATTGTTGAGTATATTGCACACAACATTACTTCCAACATTAGAGAGTTGGAAGGATGTTTAGTTAAGCTTCTGGCAAATGCATCTCTAACCTCACGCGATATTGATTTTGAGCTGGTAAAGAAAACAGTGCGCGAGGTCTCTACAAATAAACAAGTAAACATTTCCATCGAGCTAATTACAAAGATAGTTTGCGAGTATTTTGAGCTGGAAGAAAATAAACTCCGAGAAAAGAACAGAAGAAAAGAAGTTGTGTTAGCAAGGCAAATAGCTATGTATTTGGCAAAACAGTTAACTAAATCTTCTCTTAAAACAATAGGGTTGCATTTTGGCGGCAGAGATCATTCTACTGTAATTCATGCGCAAACTTCTGTAGAAGAAGCGGCCAAAACCGATTTCAAAATGAGAGAAATGCTGGATTCTATCAGAGGAAAAATTGAATTATCAGTTGCTTAACTTATCAACAATTGATGTGGAAAAAGTGTTGATCGGTTGTTTAATAAATGTTTGTAACTCTGGTTTATTTGTTAACACCTTTATAACAGTAACTTGTCAACATATTCACAACAAATAACTATAGGGTTTATTCTTCGTATTCGAACTAAATAACTAACAAAAAAGGGTTCTCCACATATCCACATCTTTATTATTATTACATATATATACCATATACATTAATTAATAATAATGAAGTGAACAAGAATGTGGGTAAAATTGAAGTTCTATCCGATTTTTGATATTTTTTGATGCCTATTGGAGATAATTATGGAATTCAAAGTAAACAGCAAAGAACTGGAAAAACTACTCGGAAAAATCATTCCGGCTGTACCAACCAGAACACCTATGCCAATTCTTGAAAACTTTCTTTTCGAAGTTAAGGATGGCCAACTAACAATTTACGCTACTGATTTGGAAATTTCTCTAAAGTCGGCATTGAACATCGTTACCGATGAAAATGTTAAAATGGTTGTACCGGCTCGTTTGCTATACGATATTGTTCGTTCTTTGAAGGACACCACAATACATTTCAAAATGATGGCCAATAAAAAAATCAACTTGGTTACAGATGCAGGCAAATATATAATCAGCTATTTAGATGCTGATGAATATCCGGAAATTCCTTCCCTAAGCGCAGACAAAGATATTAACGAAGTAACGATAAATGGTGTGGAATTACGTCATGCTTTCGAACGCGGTTCTTTTGCAATGAGCAAAGAAGAAATGCGCCCGGCTATGATGGGAACTCTGTTCGAATTTACTAACGATGGTTTACGCTTCGTTACAACAGACGGACACAGACTTGTAAACTTGCTGAACAAAAACGTAAAACCGTTAACCAACAACCAGTATGTAGTTCCGGAAAGAGCAGTTTCTGTTCTAACAAAAGTATTAGACGAAAAAGATGTTAAGATATATATGACAAAATCGTATATGTCATTTAAGCTAAACGACATTGAATTAATCACAAGATTAATTGCTCAGAAGTATCCGGATTACGCTAGCGTTATACCACTGGAAAACGAATACTTGATGAAGGTTAATACAAAAGAACTGCACGATTCGATAAAGAGAATGATGTTGTTCTCTACGTCCAGCACACGCCGGGTAAAATTCTCGATAGAAAAAACATCAGTAGAAATTTCTGCGGAAGATTTAGATATAGGCGCAAGCGGCGAAGAAAAAGTAGCGTGTGAATATACCGGTGACGCGTTGGAAATAGGGTTCAACTCTGCTTATGTAAATGACGTACTAAACCATATATCAAGCGAAGAGGAAATTACTTTTAGATTACATTCGGCAACTAAGGCGGTAATTATAGAGCCGGTGCAGAAAAAAGAAAGCCTAGAAATACTGATGTTATTAATGCCGGTGCGTTTGAATAGTTAAAATGGTTCTTAAGCAAATTGAATTGCAAAACTTTAGGCTGCATAAAAACACATCGCTGAATTTTTCCGATAAGCTCAATTTAATCATCGGCGGAAATGGGCAGGGAAAAACATCTATCTTAGAGGCAATTTACTACTTGTGTACAACTAAAAATCTTAATCTCGCTAGTGAGAGTGATGTGGTTTTGTTTGGTGAACAGAATTTTGATGTAAGAGGAAACTTTGCTGATCTCACAACCAACCAAACTAGGTTGTTTTATGATTCACTAAAGAATAAGAAAAGTTTCTTCTTGAATGAGAAGCAAGTTTCTAATTCGTCTGAGGTAATAGGTAAATTTCCTGTGGTTTCTTTGATACAAGCCGATCACGCAATTACTCTTGGCGCGCCATCAGACCGCAGACGCTTTGTGGATTCCGTTATTTCTCAAGCGAGCCATACATACTTAGAAATACTTTTTGAGTACAACAAGATATTACGTCAGCGCTCCTCATTATTGTGGCGAATTAAGGAAACCGGCGATAGAGGTTTGTTTAATCAGCTTGAAGCGTGGACGGAATCTTTAATAGGTATAGGCGCAGAAATAATTAAGCACAGAATCAGCTTTGTTAATGAGTTTAATGAATATCTGATCCAAGCCTACAACCAAATAGTAGAAGACAAAGAATATCCGAAGATTAGTTACGATTCAATTCCCGGAGTGGACGAAGATGATGCGCCTGATAAGTTTAGAGATGAGTTAAATCAATACCGCGAAGATGAATTACGCCGTGCGCAGAATTTAGTAGGACCACATAGAGACGATTTTCTTTTTTACATCAATGATTTGGAATTGAAACGTTTTGGTTCGCAAGGGCAGCATAAAACTTTTCAGATAGCACTCAGATTCGGGCAGTTCTTCTTCATAAAAGATAAAATTGGAAGAACGCCGATTTTTTTAATGGATGATGTTTTTGGCGAACTTGATTCTTACCGAGCCGGAAGAATTAGCGATCACGTTTCTTCAATTGGACAAACATTTATAACGATGACGGATTTAACACGCACAGAAGAATTAAATCTTAGCAACGGAAACGTTTTAATAAAAGTGGATAATGGCACGGCAGCGTACATCCAATAGCTTTAGAACCATTACTGAAGTTCTTGATAAAGAAAAAGAGTTTGAAAAACTCCGCGAGAGTCTTAAAAACTATAATGTTGTTGATGAGTTCGAAAAAATATTTCCCGAGCTAAAGCAAATAGCAACTGCGGTTAAATTGGAAAAACAAGTTTTGTTTTTAAGAGTGGAAAATTCTGTTTGGAAAAGCGAGCTGAATTTTCAAAAGACGCTCTTAATAGAAAAAATAAATAAGCATTTCAACGAAGTAGTTATAAAATCATTAAAGTTTTTGTAGGAGAAGGCTAGGATTTATGGCAAAAGAAAACGGTAATTACACAGCAAGTAGTATCAACGTACTAAAAGGACTCGAAGCAGTACGTAAACGTCCGGCAATGTACATTGGTGATATAGGTTCACGCGGCCTTCATCACTTAATTAATGAAGTTGTAGATAATTCGATAGATGAGGCTCTTGCCGGTTATAATGACCGCGTTGTTGTGACCATACACAAAGATCAAAGCGTCTCTGTTGAAGACCGTGGGCGCGGCATTCCGGTTGATATTCACCCTATTGAAAAAGTTTCGGCACTCGAAATTGTTATGACGGTTCTTCATGCCGGCGGCAAGTTTGATAAAGACTCTTACAAAGTTTCCGGCGGTTTGCACGGCGTTGGTATTTCCGTTGTTAACGCGTTATCCGAATGGTGTAAGGTAGAAGTAAAGCGCGATGGTAAAATTTATTTTCAAGAATATAGACAAGGTGTACCGAAAGTTCCGGTAAAACAAATAGGAACTTATAAAAGCGAAAACACTGGAACAAAAACCACCTTCAAGCCGGACAAAGAAATCTTTAAGGCAATAAAGTTTCACTTTGATACCGTAGCGGAAAGATTACGCGAACTTGCTTACTTGAACAAAGAAGTAACGATGACACTGAAAGATGAAAATGATGATCAAGAAGAAGTTTTCAAATTCAAAGGCGGCTTAATAGATTTTGTTAAATACCTGGATGAAAACCGTACACCAATTCATAAACCCGTTTATATCGAAGGTGAAAAAGATAATGTTCCGGTAGAAATTGCGTTTGAGTATTCCGATTCGTACAGTGAAAACATTCACACTTACGTTAATAATATTAACACGATAGAAGGCGGTACTCACTTAGTTGGTTTTAGAACAGCGCTTACCAGAACATTCAACAATTACGCAGCTAAAAACGGATTGATAAAAGAGAACAGTAAAATCAATCTAACAGGCGAAGATTATAAGGAAGGACTGACGGCTGTAATTTCTGTTAAGGTAATGGAGCCGCAGTTTGAAGGACAAACGAAAACCAAGCTTGGCAATAGCGAAGTTAAATCTGCTGTTGAAATGCTGGTTGGTGAAAAACTTTCGGAATTTTTAGAAGAAAACGCACCGACGGCAAAAAAGATTTTTGAAAAATGTATGCGTGCCGCAGAAGCTCGCGAAGCAGCTCGTAAAGCACGTGAACTAGTCCGCAGAAAGAACGCGCTCGATTCTATGCATCTTCCGGGTAAACTAGCAGATTGCTCAATCAACGATCCTGAGCATTGCGAAATTTACATAGTAGAAGGAGATTCCGCGGGCGGTTCCGCTAAGCAAGGGCGCGATAGAAGATTTCAGGCTATTCTTCCTATCAAAGGAAAAATCTTAAACGTGGAAAAAGCCAAGCTCAATAAAATTCTTGAGAACCAGGAAATACAGGCTTTAATCTCTGCTATTGGCGCCGGCATAGGCGAGGATTTTAATGAAGAAAAATCCCGCTATGGAAAAATTATTCTTATGACAGATGCGGATGTTGATGGAAGCCATATTAGAACTTTGTTGCTAACATTTTTATACCGCCATATGAAGGATTTGATTACTGCCGGAAAAGTGTTTATCGCACAGCCCCCTTTGTACAGAATTAAAAAAGGTAAAGAAGAACACTATGCTTTTGATGCCGAAGAGAGAGATAAAATTTTGAAACGTATGAAAGCAGGCAAGGATGAAAAAATTATTGAGGTTAACGAGGAAACAGAATTAACCGAGAACGGCGAAACGCAAATTAAAGGAATAGTTATTTCCCGTTATAAAGGTTTGGGAGAAATGAACCCCGAACAATTGTGGTCAACTACAATGAACCCGGAAACAAGAGTTGTGTTACAAGTTAATGTTGAAAGCGCCGCGGCAGCAGATAAAATTTTTGAAACACTTATGGGCGATGCTGTAGAGCCAAGACGTGCATTTATTGAAAAGCACGCTAAGTACGCAAACTTGGATGTGTAACAAAGAGCAAGTGCATGAATAAGAGCAAGAATAATTCTAATCATGCTCTTGCCCGCCTTGCCTCGCGGCAAAGCGAGGCAGGCTCATAATCTTGATCTGTCTTTAGCATGAATGATAAATCAACATATCATCACTCGGTTGTTGATTATGCGCGAAAAGATTTTAACGCGCTTAACAAAAACCTTTCCGTTGATGAAGCGTTGAGTAAAATACGCCAGGAAGGTGTTGGCGAAAGAATAGTTTATTTTTATGTTGTTGACGATGAGCAAAAGCTCGTTGGTGTTTTACCGACAAGAAGATTGCTGATTGGAAAGCTTGAACAGAAGCTAGAAGACATTATGGTTAAACGTGTAGCCGCACTACCTAGCAACTCTACTGTTTATGATGCACTGGAGTTTTTTGCGACATACAAGTTTTTAGCCTTTCCGGTTGTTGATGCGGAAAGAAGAATCATCGGCGTAGTAGATGTAAATCTTTTCACTGATGAGCTGCTGGAAGAAAAGGATTCAGATTCGGCAAGTGAAGTCGAACCGCAAGATTTAGACTCGATCTTTGAAACAATTGGTTTTAGAATTAACGAGCTTAAAAACGCATCTGTATGGAAAGCATGGCGAATTCGGTTTCCGTGGTTGCTGATAACAGTTATTAGCGGAACTACAGCCGCAGTCTTCACCGGATTATTCCACGCAACGCTAGAGCATAGTTTGGTAATAGCTTTTTTTATGGCGCTGGTTCTTGGATTGGGTGAAAGCGTTAGCATTCAATCCATGACGGTTACGGTGCAAATGTTAAAAGTTTCGCGACCATCGTTTAAGTGGTATTTGAAAAGTTTATTACGCGAAATAAAAGTTTCTGTTTTGCTAGGTGCGGTTTGCGGATTAATCGTTTTTACAGTTGTATTTTTATGGAAACAAGAAGTTTTGGCTGCGCTGGTAATAGGGTCCAGTATAGTTCTTGTGGAAATTGCAGCAGCATTTTGGGGATTGAGCGTTCCTGCATTATTGCACAGAACAAAGCTCGATCCAAAAATTGCTGCCGGACCAATTACGTTGGCGTTAACAGACATTTGTACAATACTATTTTACTTTGGATTAGCGGCTTTGGTTTTATAAATCTTGATCGTGATACTTGCCTCGCTTAACACAAGTCGAAGCGGGTTACTCCTGACCTTGATCTAAAGCGATTAAGATCAAGAACATGAGCAAGAAAAGAGTTAGAAAAAATGAATATAGACAAAGAAAATATCATAGAATTTCTAAAAGGCAGAAAGGGATACTTACTACAAGAGTTTGGCGTAACAAGCATTTCGCTTTTTGGTTCTTATGCGCGCGGCGAGGAAACCGAAGAAAGCGATATAGATTTTTTTGTTGAAATGCCGGCGGATTTCTTTAAACGTTGTGAGTTAATAGAATTTCTGGAACAGCATTTAAATCATAAAGTAGATGTAATAAGAAAACACCCAAACATCAGAAATAGATTTCTTGAAGAAATAGCTAAAGAGGCAATTTATGTCTAAAGAATTACTCTTAAAAAAACTTCTTGATGTTAAAGACGCAATAGTAAGAATAGAAAACAGTTTTTCTAAGATAGACAGAGCAGAGAATTTTTTAGACAACCCCGATGCCATGGACAAAATGGATGCTATTTCTATGCGATTACAAGCCATAGGAGAAGTAATAAAAAAAATACAAAAAGAATATCCCGAACTACTAAACACACATCCAGAAATAGATTGGAAAGGTGTCATAAATTTTCGAGACAAAATTTCGCATCATTACTTCGATATAGACGCCGAAGAAATATTTAAAATTTGCAAACACCATTTACCGGTTTTATCTAATACCATAAGTGCATTAATAGAACAACAGAGAATTAAATAATAAATCAAAATCCTAAACAAGAAATAACATGACCACAATTTTTGAAAAAGTAGTACCCGTTTCATTAGAAGAAGAAATGAAAACCTCCTACATCGATTATGCGATGAGCGTTATTGTTGCGCGCGCATTGCCGGATGTAAGAGACGGGCTTAAGCCGGTTCACCGAAGAGTTTTATACGGAATGCACGAGCTCGGTCTTCAAAACAACAAACAATATAAAAAGTCTGCTCGTATCGTGGGTGAGGTTCTTGGTAAATACCATCCGCATGGCGATACAGCGATTTATGATACTATGGTGCGTATGGCGCAAGAATGGTCGTTGCGCTATCCGCTTGTGCAAGGACAAGGAAACTTTGGCTCGGTAGATGGCGATGGTGCTGCGGCTATGCGTTATACTGAAGCTCGTCTAGCAAAAATTGCAGACGAAATGTTGCGTGACCTTGATAAAAACACCGTTGCTTTTGGTCCAAACTTCGATGATTCATTGCAAGAACCTCTGGTGATGCCCTCTTATCTGCCGAACCTATTGGTAAACGGTTCCAGCGGTATTGCTGTTGGTATGGCAACAAATATCCCTCCTCATAACCTTAGAGAGATTATAGAAGGATTGATAATGTTGATTGATAATCCGAAAACCACAGCGGAAGACATTATCAAAGTTGTTAAAGCCCCCGATTTTCCAACGGGCGGAATTATTTATGGTTACGAAGGCGTTAAAGACGCATTTCTAACGGGGCGCGGAAGAATAGTAATACGCGCTAAAGCAAATGTTGAAGTACTGAAGAATGATAGAGAAAACATTATCATCACAGAACTGCCGTATCAAGTAAATAAAGCAACGCTTATAGAAAAAATGGCAGAGCTGGTGCGCGAAGGAAAGATAGAAGGTATATCAAACATTCGCGATGAAAGTGACCGCGACGGTATGCGCGTAGTTATTGAACTTAAACGCGATGGTCAGCCGGCGGTAATTTTGAATAATTTGTTCAAGCATACATCAATGCAAGTTACTTTTGGCGTGATAATGCTTGCGCTGGTTAACGGTGCGCCTAAGGTTCTTACGCTTCTGCAAATGATGGAACACTTCTTAGTTCACAGAATGGATGTTCTCGTTCGCAGAACTCAGTTCGAACTTGATGCCGCAGAACGCCGCGCGCATATTTTGGAAGGCTACATAATTGCGCTGGACAACATTGACGAAGTAATTCAAACGATTAAGAAATCCAAAGACGTAGAAACAGCTAAACAATCGTTAATGCGCAAATTCAAGCTGAGCGAGATTCAAGCTAAAGCAATTCTTGATATGAGATTGCAGCGCTTAACCGGCTTGGAAAGAAAGAAAATTGAAGACGAATACAAAGAAATAATTAAGTTGATCAATAAGTTGAAAGCGATTCTTGGAAACGAAAAGTTGAGAAAGCAAATTATTAAAGAGGAATTGCTTGCGTTAAATGAAAAATATGGCGACGAACGCAGAACAGAAATTATTCATGACTACAAAGAGTTTTCTTTGGAAGATACAATTGCCGAAGAAGATGTAGTTGTTACAATTTCTCACGCCGGATTCATCAAGCGCTTTCCGGTTAGCGGTTACCGCAAACAAGGACGCGGCGGCAAAGGTGTAACCGGTGCCGGAACCCGGGAAGAAGATTTTATTGAACATATGTTTGTTGCTTCAACACATCACTACATAATGTTCTTTACAGATAAAG
>CAZEDR010000097.1:0-10997 GCA_964510975.1 uncultured Melioribacter sp.
ATATTCGCAAAGATTATTTTGATAATTACTATAACGCTCTTTCGCGTTAAAGGAAACTCTTGCAAAACTATTCCCGCATAAAAAACGCGCACCACTTTACTCATGTTGCAATGGCAACACTATTCGATTTTATTATTGTTCACGAGAGCAAAGTTTACGCACAGGAAACCGCTTGGGAATGCATCAAAGAAATAGATAGACTTGAAAATGAGCTGAGCAGATTTAAGCCGAACAGTGACATCTCACGGATTAATAATCTGAAACTTGGAGAAAGAATTATTCTTGGCGCGGATGCTTTTAACTGCATCAGAAGAAGCATCGAACTGCATAAGGAAACTCACGGCGCATTTAATATTGCTTGCGGCGCACTCTTAAAGTGCTGGCTCAATCCCGATTACACTCTTAGAAAACCAAGCAATTATGAAATTGAATCCGCCATTAAGAAATCACGTATTGAAAACCTTGTTTTACATCATGAAGATTACTCCATTGAAATCCTTGAAGAAGGAACTACTGTTGATCTCGGCGCATTTGGTAAAGGCTATACTGTAGATGCCGTAGCAGAAATTTTATCCGACTGGAATATTGACCGCACACTTCTTAGTGCAGGAAGATCTTCTATCAAAGCAATTGGGGCTTCTCCGGATTCTTCCGGCTGGCAAATTTCAATTTCTAATCCTTTTGATAACCAGCTAGTATTGAGAACATTTTTACTAAAGGATGTATCAGTCGGCGCTTCCGGTTTAAGTAAAGGAAGCCATATCATTAACACATTAACCGGAAAGCCTGAAAAGAAGAAAGTTGGAAGCTGGGCTTTTTCAGATAACTGTGCCGATGCCGATGCCTTTTCTACAGCGTTTATGATTTTAGAAAACGATTTGATAAATGAGATTGTTTCTAATAACGAACAACTCTCAGCGGTTATTTTCGATGGTAATTTGAATGGTAATATTCACGAGTATGGCATCCTTCCCGATACATTAGATATTTCTTAATCAATCTTCATAAATTTTATCCGCACTATATCAAACAAAACTCTCCACGGTGTTTTAAGAAATGTAATTCGACTGTCTCTATCGCAGCTCCACTCAACCGGAAATTCTTTTACACGGTAATTGCGTTTTATAGCTCGAAGAATATTCTCTACCTCAAACATGAATCCGGCTGTGCAAAGTCTTAAATATAATTGTTTAGCTGCTTCCGCTTTGTAAATCTTAAATCCGCATTGTGTATCTGTAAGAGAAATCGGCACTCCGAGAAATTTTGTTGCTAAGAATCTTATTACCGATGAGCTGGACTTTCTATCTTTCTCTTGGGAAACTCTAATAACCGAACCGGGCAGCATACGCGAACCGTGCGCAATATCGCATTCGTTGTTCATCAGCAGATTTAAGCCAATCAAGAGATTGTTAAACAGAACAGTCGCGCCGGCATCGCAATAAGCAACGTATTCCCCCCTCGCCTCAAGTATTCCCCTCTTTACAGAATAGCCTTTGCCGTAATTTTTTTCATTCTTAATAATGACTATCGAGTTACTGATTTGCTTTTTTGCTTCTTCGGCTTTTTGTGTGGTGCCGTCGCTGCTTCCATCATCAACAACTATTATTTCACCAATCAGTTTCTGCTCGGTAAAAAACTTATCGGCAAGAAGAATATCTTTTTCAATCTTCTTTTCTTCGTTGTAAGCGGGAATGATAATAGAAAGTTTCATCAAGTCTAATTTTCGTTTTTCTTTGCATCAAAATAATCAATTTTGTTTACCACTCTATTAATCTGTATTTAAAATTACTGCAAACTCATACACCAAATAATCTCATCACCAAGAAAACCAGCAAGCCGAATGTAGCGCCTAAATAAATCCAGCGGATATATTTGCGCCCTTCATCATCTTTAGAATTCAACAGCTTCACTGCTGAATATGCAATCGCGAAATCCATTATCAAGATCGGCACCAGATAAATTACCGGAAACCAATTCATGATAAATGGAACAGCGGTAAGCAGAACAACAATTAAGAAAATAAAACCGCTTACGTCAAGCGCCTTTTCCTTTCCATGTTTTATTGCCAACGAATTCGAATTAATTAATTGATCGCCTTGAATATCCATAGAGTCTGCGGCAATCTCTTCTCCCAAATCTATCAGCGCCGCAATGATTCCAAAGAATAGAACAACTTTATTAAATGGCAATCCAACCGAAACGCCGCCGTATACAAATGTCATTCCTACAGAAAAGCATACCAGCAAATTTCCGAACAAACCATTCTTCTTAAATTTCCGGTTATATAAAAATCCAACAACTGATAAACTGACTGTACACAATAACGCCGTTATGCTAATCCTATAACTTAGCATTAACCCGGCCAGTAAAAGAATTATAGAGAAGATCAAAGCTTCGCTTGCTGAAACTAATCCCGAAGGAATGGGGCGGTGGGGCGCGTTTATTCTATCAGTCTCAACGTCGAAAAAATCATTTGAGACTAGTATTGATGCGGAGATTAAAAACACAGAAGCGAAAGCATAGAATGTTAGTATAGGAGATGCAAATTTTCCAAGCGCCAGCAGCTGCCCCATTACAACACAAACTCCCGCCGAAAATGGAAGCTCGAATCTAACTAACCTTACAAGCCCTTTAATTTTGTTCATAATAACCAGCCAGCTTCTATCTCCGTACTACAGTTTTACTACTTATTTTCCGGAACGGAAAAGTATTTATATATTTCTTCACCTACGCGTGTTGGTCTGCGCGATTTCATATCAATCGGGCACCACATAGAACGCGCGCGCGCCAACACCTTATTATCACGCACACGAACAATTTCCACATGCCGCTCAAAAAGATTCTTCTGTGCTGTACCAACCCAAGTGCGTCCAATAATTTCATCTCCTAACCGGACTGCGCTTATGTAATCTATTTCGTGACGCACCACCACCCACCCAATAGATTCTTTCTGCGCTTCGGTCGCCGCGGCAAACCAATGAGTAGTTGATACTTCTTGCACCCAGCGCAAATAAACAACATTATTTACATGATCAAATAAGTCTATGTCTTGCGGCAATATTGTAATCGGCTGTTCAAACTTTTCTGTTGATGGATCAATCGGCATCTGCTTTTCCTTTATGTGAATAGGAATCCCGTTTTTTATTTTTTTTAATGAAGCAGCAAACCATTTTCTTTTTACTTTCTGAAAAAATTAGCTATAACAAATTATTCTAAGATACCATAACATACAGCGGAATTATATGGCATAAAGAAACAATAATAAATACAATTAACATTCCGTATTGAATTTTACGATTCATTGAACCTTGCGGATAAACAATTTGTAAAGCTGTTCTTGTTACCCATAATATTGTTGTTGCCGCAAGCATAATAATTATTGAATAGCTGTTTGAATGTTCGCCATAGGAAAAAAGAATGTTCACGGAGCCAAACAATATTAGTGATAATGAAAAGAACACATTAATAGCACGAATCGCCGCCGCCAGCTCTGCTGCTTTGATATCTATGTACGAATACCAATTCCAGATTCTAGGGACAAAGAAGTGCCATATTCCAAAACAGATAGATGCGCTGCTGCCGACTATCACTAATATTTTTATTATTTGAGTCAAAGCCATTCCCTCTTGTAATTTCTTTTTTACCTACCGCTATAACGCACCTAGGCTTCCTTTAATCCGCGCTATGAAACAACTCCAATCGAAGCTTAGGTCACTTCAATTTTGGGCAATACCTTTTCTATTAATATTTGGTTAAACAGCTTCTCCTCTTCTGTGTTAGGCACAAGGGAAAAGTTCTCGAACCAGATAAGTTTTTTACTAGGTGCTTATTTTGCTGTCGCGTACCCTCCGCGACTGAACTATTTTTTCGTCATGGTAGTACCATGACGACGGGGTAAACGCTGTCCGTGTTGAGCGGCGGGTTAGCTGCGACTCTCTATTAATATTCATATATAGCAATGTGTGAACAAACTGAAAGATATCCAGCAATTGCTTCGAAAGTTTCCTTTATTATTTTGCTTTTATTATAGCTATAACTGGTCCTTGATACTAACTCATTATTAGGTGTATATTTTTCAATTTTTGTCACATAATTTCTTTCATAAAAGTATTTTGTAGTTACATTTAGCTTTTCTTGGTTATTATAATGCAACTTATTCTGTATCCTCCCATTATTATATTCATAGATTATTTTTTCCGCATAACTTCTATTATAAAAATATTTTTCTATTTTGAGCTGGGCTCCTTCGTATTCATATTTTACTTCATCAAATGTATTTGCTTGAGGATAGATGATTTTTTTAAAAGTAAGTAATCCATTTGTATAATTAAATACTGTTGAATCTATTGTAATAAAGCCAGTAGGAGAATAAATATTGCTGTTATATTTAATTTTATATTCTAACGTGCCATCAGAATTATAAAAGAATTGTTCATAATAATAAATGGTTTCTCGATTTCCTCCATAATAACTTCTCTTTGATAGTTTCCCTTGATTTCTATATTCGTAATCTTCAACGCTTATCATCTGATCAGATTCAATGGTATATACTTTTTTAGATAATACTCCAGCAGTTGCACCTTCGGGAGATGTAAAATTTGTAATTAGTTCATCAGAGCACGATATAAGTAATAATGACGATAAAAATAATATTGTCAAATATTTCATATTTCCTCCTACTAATTTCCTATTATAGCCAACTATTAATTCTCCCAACAGACATTCGCACACGCATACACGATATCCGTCGGAAATTATTTAGTTTATTAGTTGCAGCAGCAATATCATTCTTGCTGTCGCACATCTATTTTTTGTTTTATTTATTCGAAAGAAAATCTATTTGGTGCTACTTCGTAAATCATAAATCGTAATTCGTACTTGACTCTCTCGGTTCCCCCGGTAGTTGTTTAGAATGGAACCACTGTAACTATTTGCAACTTACCTAAGGAAGCTCAGAATTTCAAGGGAGAAAAACTTGGTACTACCTTCTAATAATAGGAATTGGCTTTTATACTTTTACAGAGTTGAGAAAAGAGATTGTCTGCCGGTTATCAAATAAAAAACCCGACTATTCACCGGGTCGAATATCATCTTGTTTGATTGCTGACAGCCGATAGCTAAAAGCTATTTCAGTTTCTAGGCGGTGCCGGTCTATCGCCCATCGGCGGTCTGTGGCTTTCTCTTTCCTTTTTAAACTTCGCATATTCTTTTAGCTGATCGTCATCAAGGACTTTTTCAATTTCTTTGTCTTGCTTCTTCATAATCTCTTCCATCTTTTCCATAGGCGGCGGACCGTCACCTCCTGCACCCGGCTTAAATTCTTCCATACGTTTTTGAGTGGTTGCTAAAATGGTTTCCACCTTCTTTGCTTGCGCCGGAGAAAGGTCTAATCTTTCCACCAACTGTTTAAGCATCTCTTCTTTTGGAGGCGGCTGCTGGGGTCTTGGCTGTGCGTATGTTATGCTCAACATTAACAGTGAGAGAAAGAATAAGAGCAAATAATTTTTTGTGTTCATAACGTCTCCATTGTGTTTTGTTATTCTACAACATTGGACGACATTAGGAAAGAATTCTTGTGAAAGAAGAGTGATTCAGTTTATCTATAATTTACATATAAAAAAAGCCTCACCGGAAACCATAACCGGTGAGGCAACATCAAGAGGAGCAACGGGAATGCTCATTCTTTTTAACGCATCATTTCATTCGGTCTTTCCCCGTGAGGAGGAGGAGGCATATTTTCTCTCATCCCTTCCTTTCCGGGAAATCCGGGCATAGGTTTTCCCTTACCAATTTCTCTTGGAGGCTTGCCTACCAAGAATTCTTTGAGTATCGGCTTAAATTTTTCTTTCTGTTCGGCACTACAAAGTGAAAGCAAATATCTAAAATGTTCAAACCGGTGTTTTTCCAAATCAATTTGTATTGCGCCTATTCTTCTTAACAAACTATTTACCAAAACAGTATCGGTTTTCTCATTCTGCAGTTCTCCAAAATATTTGGTTTTTAGTTCATTCAATTCCTTAAACAAAACATCAGCTTGTGCAAAATTTTCTTTGCGCGCATCTTCAAACTGTTTCTTCTGAGCTTCCGTTAAGTTTAGTTCTTTTTGAAGTTGATCCGCGCCGCCGGGCGGTTTACCTACTCGGTCAAATTGCGGAGGCTGCTTATCGCGTGCAACCAATATCCAGATTATTGTAATGGTTAGAATATTTACGACAAGTAAAATTCCGATTAACCATTTAATAAGTTTGTTTTGTGTCATCCAGTCCATTGTTTATTCCAATGTATAATTATCTGATTGAATTTGTGTAACACCATATTCTTGTTTCATGGTATCAACTACCGAAGTTTCAGATTTACTGCTGCTTCCAAAGCCGAAGAAGTAAACAGTAGTAACTATGTTTATAATTAATATCAAAGCTAACGTTACCGGCTTCAGTACAAAATCCGTTTTAACGGCACCGCCATGTTGTATCTGCTCCTTTTCAATTCTTGCTTTAATGCGTGTGAATAGAAAAGGATTAACATCAATCTTGGGAAGCGCCTCGATTGCACTAAGAGTTTTTTCTACTTCCTTTAATATCTGTTCTTCTTTTTTCATGATTGCCTCTTTCTTACAGATGCTTTTTATAATAACTGTAAAGTTTCTTTTTAAGATTCTGTTTTGCGCGGTGAATTAATGATTCAACCGATGAGACACTAACACCCAGCACTTCCGAAATTTCTTTGTAGCTGATTTCATCACTCTTACTAAGTGTAAAAGCTATGCGCTGATTTTCCGGCAGCTTGTTCAACGCCCACGATAACACTTTTAATCTGTCATTATTTTCCAAAATTTTGTCCGGACTATTGTTATCGGGAGCCGATATTCTTTCTTCCACTTCATCTTCTCCGAATAAACTTTTAAGAATTGCGAATCGTTTCTTTCTCTTTTGTCCTTTCAAATAATCGAGCGATTTAGTGATCGAGATTCTGTAAATCCATGTAGATAGTTTTGAATCCGCTCTAAATAAATTGATTGATCTGTAAACTTCAATGAACACATCTTGTGTTAAATCTTCCGCAGTCTCACGGTTATACACGAACTTATAACAGCTATTCAGCACGAACTTCTGGTATGTATCCACAAGGAGCCGAAACGCCGTTTCGTCACCACTCTTAAGCCGTCTTATTAATTCGAGATCTTCCATCAACCGTATTATTTCTTACTACATTAGAAGATAATTTAACTAAAAACTTGCTTTAACAAACCGGTTATTTTATTCCATTTTAATGCTAAACACTTCATTCATACCTTAATGCATCTATTGGATTCAATGCCGCAGCTTTCTTGGCCGGATAAAAGCCGAAGAAGACACCAATTGCACCGGCAAACGCGAATGCCACTATTACAATCTCCGGACGGATATAAGCGGTTTGTTCCGTGTAGTTGTTCAGAATGTACGCCACAAGCACCGAGAAGAGTACACCTATAGTTCCGCCCGATAAACTTAACACAACAGCTTCAGTTAAGAACTGAACTAAAATGTCGGATGCTCTTGCACCAACGGAAAGCCTGATACCGATTTCTCTTGTTCTCTCTGTTACTGAAACCAGCATAATATTCATAATACCTATTCCGCCGACTATTAACGATACACCGGCAACCGAAGCCAGTAAGTAAGTTAACACGCGGGAAGTTTCTGTTGCCGCTTCTGCCAAATCGGATTGGTCTTGAATAGTGAAATCGTCATCCTCGCCTTGTTCAAGTTTATGCGCTTCCCTCATAATACTTTTTAGCTCTGATTGAGCCGCTAAACTCTTTTCGCTTGAGACAGCACTTACTTGAATAGAGCTGATGAATCTGCCGCCCGATAATCTTTCTAATACAGTTTTTGAAGGAGCCAAAATTATATCGTCGTTGCTCGTTCCAACTGCGGTCTGTCCTTTGGATTTTAACACACCTATTACCTTAAAGGGCACGTTGCGAATCCTAACTTGCTGACCGACAGCGTCATCATCGGGGAAAAGATTTTCAGCAACCTCAGAACCAAGAATACAAACTTTCGCTTTAGCTGTTACATCTCTATCTGTAAAAAACTCTCCAGCTTTTAGGGCCCACGAACGAATCTCTAGATAATCGGCAGAAACACCTTGAATTTGTGTAAACCAATTTCCGGTACCGCCGATTATTTGTCCGCCCGATCTTACCAAAGGAGAAACGCCGGTAATTAAAGTAGCTTCATTTTTTATCTTCTCTACATCATCCATAGTGAAGCGGTTAAACGTACCGGAACCGCCGCGCACTCCGCCGGTACTTGACGTCCCGGGTGTTATGATAATTAAGTTAGACCCAAGCGAAGCAATCTGATCTTTAACTTTCTGCTGCGCTCCGTCTCCAACGGCAACCATCACAACAACAGCGGCAACACCAATTATAATTCCCAGTGCAGTTAGCAAGCTTCTCATCCGGGATTTAATAATGCTTTTCGTTGCCGCTTTTAGAACCACCTTAAATTTCATATCAAACCTCTAACTCAAAAGTTTCTGCTTTCAACCTTTCTAATTCAATAGCAGCACTCAATCTTTCTTTAATGAAAAAGTCTTTAACTATTCTTCCATCTCTCATTTCAATAATTCTTTTTGCGAAGGCGGCATAATCTCTTTCATGAGTAACCATCACAATTGTAATTCCCTCTTCATTCAATTTTTGGAAGAGGCAGAAAACTTCAACTGATGTTGTACTGTCGAGATTTCCGGTCGGTTCATCCGCAAGAATAATTGAAGGGCTGTTTACAAGAGCTCTGGCTATTGCAACTCTCTGCTGCTGTCCTCCGCTTAACTGACTTGGAATGTGATGCATTCTATCGGAAAGCCCGACTCTATTGAGAGCTTCAATTGCACTTTTGCGATGATTCTTAATCCGCTCGGAGCGGTCATACATCAAAGGAAGTTCAACATTTTCCAAAGCTGTTGTTCGGGAAAGCAGATTGAATCCTTGAAACACAAACCCAATTTTCTGATTCCGTATCGCCGCATATTCATTCTTTGTCAATTTACTTGTGTTTATTCCATCAAGTAAATAGTCACCGGAAGTCGGCATATCCAAACATCCAATCAAATTCATCAATGTAGATTTTCCGGAACCGGAAGCGCCCATTATCGCAACAAACTCACCTTCGTTAATTATAATGTTTGCCGCCTTAAGTGCCGGGACTTCTATCTCACCAACTTTGTAAGTCTTAGTCAAATCAATAGTTTTTATAATTTCTTTTTCCATTTCAATCTCTTCGTAGAATTTACATCATTGGTGGTGGCGGCATTCCGCCTCTCTGCGGCGATGTTAACGAGTTAGTACCGCTGCTCGAACTTTCACTTTCCGCTTCTTGAATTCCGGTTATTATTTTCATTCCTTCTTTTAATTCTCTGCTTCCAAGAATTTCAGTATTCTTTCCATCAGTTAAACCAATCATTGCCGGACTCATTTTTAACTTTCCGTTATCATCCAAGTAGAAAACCCGTTTCATTTTACTTTTATCCGGCATCGAGCCGCTACCCATTTGAGGCGGGGGTCCCGGAGGTCTTTGGTTTCTTAAACTATCCGGAATGTTTTTCATTTCTTGTTCCATATTGGATTGAATTTCCGCAAGCATTTCTTCGCTTGGCTCAATTCTTAAAGCAGTATTTGGTACTAACAAAACATTCTCTCTGTGATTGATATAGAAGTCCACGGTTGCAGTCATTCCAGGCAGAAGAAATTGTTCCTTATTCTCGGCAGAAATAACAACCGTATAATTCACAACATTTGAAACTGTATTTGAATGAAGCCGTATTTGTGTAACCTTTCCTTCAAAAGTTTTATCGGTATAAGTCTGCACCGTGAATTTTACTTTTTGCCCCTCTTTAATCTGCCCGATATCGCTTTCATCAACATTGGCCAAAATTCTCATCGATGCTAAATCCTCTGCAATTGTAAAAAGTGTTGGAGATGAAAAGCTTGCCGCTACGGTCTGCCCTTGCTCAATTGTCCGGTTAATTATTTTTCCGTTAATTGGTGAGTAGATGTAAGCGTAATCGAGATTAGTCTTACTTCTCTCAACAGCAGACTCGGCAGATTGAAGGGATGCAAGTGAAGATTCAACATCGGTCTTCGATTTTACAAAGTCTAATTCCGAAATAAAGTTCTTATCATAAAGCTTCTTATTGATTTCATGAATTGCATACTTTTGATTGTAATCGGCTTTTGCTCTGGCAAAACTAGCTTGCGAATCTCTAACTTGAGCCGCGAGAGTTACAGTATCAAGAACGGCTAGAAGTTGACCTTTCCTAACCTCACTGTTGAAGTCTACATAAAGCTTAGCAATTTTACCCGAAACTTGAGTACCTACATCCACAGTCGAAATAGCTTCCAGTGTTCCGGAACTAGTAATAACAATATCCAAATTGCCTTTAGTTACACTGCCAAAATTATACTCTGCCGCTTTTTCACTTTCATTGAAAATGATTAGGTAAGCCGCTATTACAATAGCCGCCGCAATAATTCCAATGAGCCAAATTTTCTTTTTGATTTTCATTTTAACACCGTTAGTCGCTGAATAATTAATAATTTGATTCCTATCAGATTGGACGACGAAAGGGTACTTTGCTTGCCCTTTTTTTCAACAATATTTATAAAAATGACCTCGGGTGATTTCGAAATGAAGTAACAGCTAAAATGGAGAATCTGAGGAAAACCAGAATTGTTTTATAATTCTGAAAGCATTGATGAATGCTTTCAGAATAAAAGTTCATTTGAAACGCTTAAAATATCTTGTAGTAGTAGATGAGATAAAACAATAACGGAATTAAAACGCCAAGGGCGGTAAGCCACGCGCCTCTGCCGGTAATTCCTTTCTTTCCCTTAATCATAAACAAGCCGGATATCGCTAAGAAAATAAGAGCCACAGCAAAAATGTCGGCTACAAATGTCCATAACTTTTTTGGTGCATTAAGATGAAGAAAGTTCGTTTCTCGAAAAACCG
>CAZEDR010000098.1:0-10966 GCA_964510975.1 uncultured Melioribacter sp.
AGTTATCTCTTACTGCGGCAACAAAATGTTTCAATTCATTTTCAAAAGCTTTCTTATACAAATTAGATGCGGTTGCGCTTGTAGGTAAAGTATAATCAATATGCCCGGATTCCAAACGCTTATATGCTTTAAGAGGATTCAAATGCGCTGTACCTTTTGTACCAAAAGCAGCAAGATGAAATTTATCCCATTCAGCATGCAAGCCCCAGCTAACTTCAAATGAGATTACTCTTTGGTCGCTGAAACGAACCAACCCAACAGCAGTATCTTCTACATCTTTTGTTGTATGAGAGAATGTTTCAACTGAAACACTTTTGAGTTTATGATCATTCATTATCCATAAAGCAAGATCGAGTATAAGAATTCCAAGATCTATCAAAACACCGCCGCCAGATTGGCTTTTGTTGAGGAACCATTTTTGTTCGCTGCTCTGCTTGCGTAACCAACCGCATCGAATATAAAAAATATCTCCAAGTTCGCCACTGTTGACTAAACTGCGGGTAAGCATTGAATCTGGCCGGTACCGAAGCTTCATTCCAACCATTACTTGTTTTTTATATTTCTTTGCGGCTGCTTGTATTTCTTTGGCTTCTTCAAGATTTCTGGCAATCGGCTTTTCAATTAGCACATCTTTTTTTGCTTTCAAACAATTAACAGCAATTGTGCTGTGAGTATCTGTTGGAGTAGCAATAACAACACCTTCAATTTCCTCTTTAGCAAGCATCTCATTATAATCTTGATAGAGGTTCTTGATTGAATACTTTTCGCCAATCGCTTTTAAGCGCGCTTTACTAGTATCGGAAACAGCAACGAGCTGCACATTAGGTAGTTTTGTTAAGATTGGCAAATGCGCAAGTTGTGCAATTCCACCTAAGCCAATTACTGCAATTTTAGTTTTTTCCATAGATGAGTGTAATTTTTATTTTGGATGAATTAGATTTTTAACTTTCGTGTAAATTCCATCCGGATCAATTCCAAGAATTTTGTGAAGCTCTTCTTGAGTTCCATGATCTACAAAACTATCCGGAAGCGCTATGCGTAAAATATCATTCTTATAATTCTTTTCAGAAAAATATTCCAGCACTGCCGAACCAAATCCGCCTATGATTGTGCTTTCTTCTAGTGTAACAATTTTAGAAAATCTTTGGGCTATAGAATCAAGCGTACTTTCATCTAAAGGTTTTACAAATCTCATATTTACTATTTCACAGCTAATTCCTTCTTCGGCTAATTTTTCAGCCGCTTTTTTAGCATATACTACCATGTTTCCCACAGCTAAAAAGGCAACATCTTTGCCGGTTTGAATTGTCTCTGCCTTCCCGATTTCTAGTTTGCTAAACCCATCTTTAACTTCAACACCTAATGCCGATCCGCGAGGATAACGAATTGCTATCGGCCCTTTTCCATAATTAACAGCAGTAAAAAGCATATCTCTCAATTCCGCTTCATCTTTCGGAGACATAATAACCATGCCCGGAATCAATCTTAGATAACTGAGATCAAATGAACCATGATGAGTTGGTCCGTCGGCACCGACAAGTCCCGCACGGTCTAATACAAACACAACATGTAGTTTTTGGAGAGCTACGTCATGAATAATTTGATCGAATCCTCGTTGTAGAAAAGTGGAATAGATTGCTACCATCGGAATAATTCCTTGCGTAGCCAGACCCGCAGCAAATGTTACTGCATGTTCTTCAGCAATTCCACAATCATAATATCTTGAAGGAAATTCCTTTTGAAGAAAATCCATTCCGGTTCCATCCGGCATAGCCGCTGTAATACCAACAACCTTTTCATTTTCTTTTGCAATTTCAACAAGTGCCTTTCCAAAGATTGATGTATAAGCCGGAATAGAAGATGATTTTTTTACAGCTTTGCCGGTAACTTTATCGAAAGGTGTAGCAGCATGATAACGCTGAGCATGTTCTTCTGCCGGTGTATATCCCTTCCCCTTCTCACTCAATACATGAACCAATATTGGTCCGTTCAAACTTTTTATGTGCTCAAATATTTTTACAACTTGAGTAATATTGTGTGCATTTATAGGTCCAAAGTAGCGGAAGCCAAGTGCTTCAAAAAGAATTCCCGGAGTTATTACAGATTTAATACCACGCTCAAGCCGCGCAGCAACTTTACGAATTCTATCTCCAAACAAATCCAGTTTGCCGGTTAAATCCCAAACAGCACCTTTGAATTTATTATACTCGGGATGCGCAATCATTTCATTGAAATAATTGTGAATCTGCCAAACGTTTGGAGCTATAGACATTTGATTATCATTCAGCACCACAATCAAATTGCTGCTTTTAACGCCGGCATTGTTCATTGCTTCGTAAGCCATGCCGCCTGTCATTGCGCCATCGCCAATTACTGCAATCACTTTCTTTTTTGTATCTAACTGCTTACTTCCTTCAGCCATTCCCAATGCGGCTGATATGGAGGTAGTTGCGTGCCCTGCACCAAAAGCATCATACTCACTTTCAGTTCTTTTAAGAAATCCACTTAAACCATTTAGCTGTCTAATTGTGTTCAGCCTATCTCTTCTGCCGGTTAATATTTTATGCGGGTAAGCCTGATGGCCGGTATCCCAAACAATAAGATCGTTTGGTGTATCGAAAACTTTATGCAATGCAACAGTTAGTTCAACTGTTCCAAGTCCACCGCCAAAATGCCCGCCGACTTCTGAAATAACATCTACCATATATTGGCGCACTTCCACGCAGAGAGTTTTAAGCTCCGGCATTGAAAGCGTACGAATATCTTTAGGTGAATTTACCTTGAAGAGAATTTCATATTTGGATTCATCAACCATTAAACACTTCCTCGACTATTGCTTTATATTTTCTTCAAGCTGTTTTTTTAGTTCGGTAACTTTTAATTCTGCATTCTTCAAAGTTGAATAGCAGTTTTTAGCCAGCTCAATTCCCTCTTCGTAAAGACGGATTGATTCTTCTAATCCAACTTCACCGCTTTCCAACTGTCCCGAAATTTCTTCGAGTCTGGACAATGAGCTTTCGAAATTATTTTCCTTTTTCTTTCCCATCTATTTTAACGTCTCCATCAAAAAATTTTATTGTAAAAGATTCGCTTTCAGTTAAATTTTTCTTCCGGGCAATTACTCTTTCATTCTGTTTGATATATGAAAATCCGCGTTTAAGAACGCTTTCTACACTCATCGTTTTTATTTTGCTCTCTAGTAAATCCAAACGCGATCTTGAATTGCCAATTTTATTATCTGCCAAATTAGAAAATTTATACAAGATGCCATCGAGCAATTGAGTTTTATTTCTGATATAATCTTGTGGCATTCTGAAACCATAAGAAGTGATGTGCGATGTGATTTCATCTCGGTAACTTCTAAGAATCTCAATCATTTTCTGCGAATTATAATAGGAAAATTCACTTATATAACCAAAGAGGTCATCTTTGTTAGGTGTTGCCAATTCAATAGCAGCTGATGGTGTTGCAGCCCGCAGATCGGCAACAAAATCTGCTATTGTAAAGTCCACTTCATGGCCGACGGCACTAATAATTGGAATCTTGGAATCGAATATAGCGCGAGCTACAATCTCTTCGTTGAATGCCCATAAATCTTCCAAAGAACCGCCGCCACGCCCTACAATCATCACATCTATATCTTTCTGCTGGTTTAGAAGTTTAATACTTTCTACAATCCCCTCAGCCGCTCCTTCACCTTGAACCCGGCAAGATGCTATTACCAACTCCGCTAACGGATATCGGCGAGAGGCAATACTTTTAATATCTTGAAAGGCAGCGCCATCAATTGCAGTTACAACACCAATTTTCTGCGGAAATCTTGGAATCGGCTTCTTGTATTCTTCATCGAATAACCCGTCTTCAAAAAGTTTCTGTTTCAATTTTTCGAATGCGGCTTGAAGTTCTCCAACTCCGGCGGGTTTCATCGATTTTACATCTAATTGATAACTGCCTCTTGGTGGATAAACACTAATTTTTCCGTTAGTGATTATCTTCATTCCATCTTGTGGAGTAAAAAAAACATAACTGTTTAAGCCGCGCCACATAGTGCAATTAATCTGGGCATTGGAATCTTTCAAAGTAAAGTACCAATGCCCGGAAACATGCGCCTTGAAGTTAGAGATTTCTCCAACCACGCTCACTTCGTCAAATTCGTTTTCCAACGTTTGCTTAACAAGTCCGGTTATTTCACTTACAGAAAGTATTTCGCTCATAATTCTTTTCTAAAAATTAAACAGTATTGATGATGCCTGTTTCCTACCCATGCGTTATTAATTCCAAGCGCAACAAGTTTTTTATCATCCTGAAGCCAAATTTTTTCATCCTTCAGAATCCAGCTTTTTGCGCCCCGTCTTGTTAAAGAGGTTGCTGTATCAAATGCTAATGGAAAGAGCTTTCCGCCGGTGTAAACATTATTTGTAATGATAGTTAAGTATCCATTCTTTTTAGTAAGATCAAAAACTTGATCGAAAACTAGAGCTTGCTGTTCTAAAAAGTCTTCATAATCTACAATATTACCAAGATCAAAATTATTTCTAGTACTATAACGTGTATCGAGCCCGTTTTGTTTCCTATCATTCTGACGAATATTGTTTCTTACAAGCTGGTTCCAGTATGGCGGGGATGTTATAGTGTAATCAAACTTTATCTTGGAAAACTCTGCGGTTTTAAGACAATCTTTTAATTCTAGTGAATTGCCTATCAGCGGATAAATATTTTTTGAATTTCCCAGCTTAGCAATTCTCTTTTTTGTAAGTCCAAGGTACTTTTTATTTATTTCAACACCGACTGCTTTTCTTTTCAAAGTAGAAGCCGCAACTAAAACACTTCCGGTTCCGCAAAATGGATCTAACACCCAAGAATTCTTCTTAGTGAAAAATGAAATAAACTCCTCGACGAGTGTTTCCGGAAATTTAGCCGGATGAAGAACTTCTTTTTCATTTCTCTTTGGCGGGCGATGTATAAACCAGCTCTTAGTAAACTTTAGCCATTCTTTGCCCGTAAGTTCATTTAGTTTGTTATTGGAGTTTAACCGCCCTCTTTTGCCAAGGTCTATGTATTCGGTTTTCTTGTTCATGAAAGCTGACTAGAAATTAAGAGAGAAGAAATTTGAATAAAGACCAACGGCAAATTCATAAAAATCTTTTCCGCCGCTTTTAATCTGAAAATTGTAGCGGTAGCGTGTATATACAGTAAAAATGTTCTGTATTTGAAAAAGTCCGAGAGAGACCTCGGCACTTAGACCGTTGAAGCCTTTAAAGTCGCCAAACAAAGAAAGTCCCGGCGATATATATTTTATTTCTTGCGACAGAAACATATGCTTGTATCCTACACGCATAAAATTTTTGCGCGGTGCTTTTAGATAATGCGAATATTCCAGATCGATATAACCAAAAGGATAGTTATATCCGCCGGAATAAAAACTGAAAAGGGGAATCTCTTTACTCAAGCCCCAATACTCTGTTCCATCCATTACCAAATATTCTATTGATGGAATTGCAAAGACTAATCCTCCAATACACATCTGATACCAGTTAGAGCTATTAGTAGATAGTAATGTCTCGCTAGGAAGCGCTACTTCATATTCTTCACTAAGTGTTTCTTGATTGTTTTCATTCTTTACAGCGATTCTGTACTTAATTGAAGAGAGATCAAATAAATCTGTCAGATCAATTTCAATAAGATGATTATCGGTAAGAGTATCCGAAACATTATAATCTTTGTTGGACTTTATCCTCAATATTGACGTACAGTTTTCGCTGGTTGAAAATGAAATAATCAATCGGTGAGGTTTCTCCGGTGTTACATAAGAATCTATAACATAAATTTCAGTTGGTTCAGCATTCTGGGCAGTGATCTTAATTGTAAAGCAAAGTAAAACTAAGGCTATAATTCGGTTCATTTCTTCGCGGTTTTTTGTTGGCAAAAAATAATTCTTTTTGGGTTAATAATTCTCACTTTCCGGTGAGAAAGAATATTCAATGCTTCGGGGCAAATGACTATATTTGCACAAAATTATTTACTATTCAACGGAACTAAAATTGAAAATACTTGTCTCGAATGATGACGGCATTTCCTCCCCCGGAATTGCAGCTTTGGTAGAAGCTCTTAAAAAAATTGGTGAAGTAACAGTTGTAGCACCTTTGACAGAACAAAGCGCAGTTGGCCATGCGATCACAATGAAATATCCTCTCCGCGTTTCAGAATATCACAAAGATGGAGAATTCTTTGGTTATGCAGTTGACGGCACTCCGGCTGATTGTATTAAAATGGGTGTAAGAAATATTCTTCAGCAAACTCCCGATATTGTAATCTCCGGCATAAACCTTGGCTCGAATGCAGCAATAAATATTATTTATTCCGGAACTGTTTCCGCAGCGCGCGAAGCTGCAATTATGGATATTCCGGCAATTGCAGTTTCAGTAACAAGCCATAACGCAAAGCATTTTGAATTTGCTGCACGCTTTGCCGGAGAGCTAGCGCAAATGGTTGTTAAGAACGGTATTCCTAACGGAACGCTTTTAAATCTCAATGTTCCCGATCTGCCTGAAGAGCAATTGAAAGGAATTTTGGTTACCCAGCAAGGCAAAACCAAGTGGGATGATGTTTACCAAGAAAGAAATGATCCATACGGAAATAAATATTTTTGGTTAACCGGAAGTTTGATTGAAACTGATAATACAATTGAAGCAGATCATTATGCGCTCAAAAACGATTATGTTTCCGTAACCCCGATTCATTTTGATTTAACCGATTACAAGACATTTGAAACGATGAAGACTTGGGATTTGGAAAACAATTTCAAGAAAAGTTGATAGAGTAAATGTTCGGATTTGAAAATATCAGAATTGTGCTTTCCGGCAGTGCGTGGTTATACTTTATTCTTGCTGCGATTCTAATAGCGTTTTCAGTTTTTGTTTACAGATACACACTTCCAAAAATTTCAAAACCTTCAAAATTGTTGTTAACAATAATCCGCGCACTAATCTTTGCTTTAGTTCTATTTCTCATTTTTGAACCGCTACTATCAGTAACGCAGAAAGCAAATACTGAGAAACGCACACTTCTATTAGTTGATAATTCAAAATCAATATCAGCTAAAGATAGTTTGATACGAAGTCAATCAATTCTCAAATTAATTAAGGATTTGAATTCGGAAGAGGCTCTCAATTTAAAATTGTATTCGTTTGGCAAGAAGATTGATTCACTTTCGGCGGACCAACCATTACTAAAGCTTGACGAACATTCCACCAAATATTCTTCCCTTCTAAGCTTACTAAGTAAACATCAATCGGATGCTACTTCTGCTGTCATAATTAGTGATGGAATAATAACAGAAGGTGCAGACGCTTCTTATCAACTTGAGAAAATGCAAATCCCACTTTTCACTGTTGGCATTGGAGATTCCTCTACAAAGAAAGATGTAGAATTATTTAATGTTTCTCACAATCAATACATCTATGCCGGAACGCAAACCAAAATTCAAACAACGGTCAGGCAAAATGGTTTCGATGGGAATAGAGTAAAAATCAGTTTATATGAAGAAGATTTATTACTAGAAACAAAAGAAGTTGCTCTAAACAATTCCGGAATCAATGTCTCAGATTTTCAATACGCACCTAAAACCGGCGGTGAAAAGAAACTAAAGATTTCCGTTAGCCAATTAACCGGAGAGTTTAATTTATTTAACAATCAGAAAACTTTTTTCATTACAGTACTCGATACGAAAATCAAAATCGGATTGATAGCGGGCTCGCCGTCGCCGGATGTTTCTGCAATAACTTCCGCGCTGGAAAGTGACAAGAACATTCAAGTAAATAAGTTCATTCAAGTTTCCCGGGATAAAATTTGGGATAGTAGAAAATCAAATTCGCTAGACAGTTCCACAGTTCTCTTTCTGATTGATTTTCCGGCTTCAAATACTCCTCAGCAATTAATTACTCAAGTCGTAGGTAAAATTGAGAAGGGAACACCATTTTTTATTTCCGTTTCATCTGCAAGTGATTTTGGAAAACTGAAAATCCTAGAACAATATCTTCCTTTCTTTATGCGATCAATTGCGCAGGACGCAATACAGGTACTGCCGGAAATTCAGAAGAATGAATTCGCTTCTAGTTTTTCTCAGCTAGGCAACGCAGTAACTACTTGGAACAACTTGCCTCCGGTTTTTCAATCTGCTTCGGAAGTACTTCCCAAACCGGAAAGCAAAGTTATTGTTAAATCGAAAGTGCGCGAGGTAATTCTAAACTCACCTTTAGTATTACTACGCTCTATTGGAAACCAGAGGTCATTCGCAATTAATGCAACTAACTATTGGCGGTGGTCGCTTCAAACATCCGAACGAAATCCGGACTTCTTTAAGAACTTTGTGAATGAAATTGTAAAATGGCTAAGCCTCTCCGGAGACAAAAAACAGTTTAGCCTTCGGTTAAATAAAAAAGTTTATTCTGCAAATGAACAAGTTGACATAACTGCCGAGTTGTATGATAACTCTTTCAATCCGGTTGACACAGCACAAATTAGACTTGAAATTTCGCACGGTGATCAGACAGATGAGTTAATTTTAACTCCGCAGCAAAATGGAATTTATACCGGAGTTTTTACTCCAGATGATAATGGCGATTTTATTTGCTCGGCCTCAACCCAGTTGAATGGAGGTTCGGCGCTAAAATCAACTGCCCGTTTTTCGGTTAGTTCATCTTCAATTGAATTACTGGATACAAAGATGCGGGTTGACTACTTAAAACTTCTGGCTAATTCCAGCAACGGTGAGTATTTTAGTATTGAGAACTATGATAATTTGATTAAACAACTTTTAGATGCTGCTAGGAAAAAGAATAACAGTAATTTGACTAAGAATGAATATGAGCTTTGGAATTATTCTTGGATACTTGGTTTTGTTGTGTTGTTGTTTGGAGTTGAATGGTTTTTGAGAAAACGTTTTGGGATGATCTAACATTAAAATAGACATAAATGGACTTTTTAACTTTCACCACTGATGAAGAAGTAAAAATCTGTTTGATGGATGAGCAGCACGAGCAGATGACACACATTATAAACAAGATTTATACCGCATTCATACTGAAGAAAACTAGAACTGTGCAAGCACAAGTAAAAGTCCTTGTTGTACTTCTTCGCAAACATTTCGATTATGAAGAAGGACTAATGAAGCAAACTCAATTTGATGGATATTACTCCCACAAGATGGAACACGATAGGTTTTATAGGAAGGTAGAAAGTATTCTGCAATCTTACATAGATAAAAAACCAAAACTTACTCTGGAAGAACTCTACAATGTAAAAAGCTGGTTTTACAATCACATTGAAATCAGCGATAGAAAATGTGGGGCACATTTTGCGAGGAACGGAATTAAATAATTTTTTACGCACAACCTTTTTATCATTACTGGATTTTTTCTTTCCGAATTTTTGTGCCGCTTGTAAAGCAAAACTCTCCACAACCCGGACTTGCATCTGCGAAGACTGCCTAAACAATATCCAAATAGCCTCACCGGAACGTATTGAAAGAGAATACGGACGTAAATTCAAAGACGACGATATTATCAGCGGATTCCAATCCGCATTTGTATTTGAAAAGGATAAAGAATTGCAGTTGATCCTCCATTCATTAAAGTATAACGGCAAATTTATGGTAGGCAAAGTTTTAGGCGAATTAGCTTCGAAGCAAGTTCATTCAATATTGCAATCTTGGAATGCTGATTATGTTGTTCCCGTACCACTTCATCCATTAAAGAAAGCTGAACGCGGCTATAATCAGTCTGAGTTTATCTGTAAAGGATTAAGCAAAGTCTTGAAGACTCCGGTACGAACTGATTTAGTGAAACGTTCTCGATTCACACACTCTCAAACCACTATGACACGAGAAGAAAGAATAGAAAATGTTCGTCAAGCTTTTGTATGTAAAAAGAGAAAAAGCGTTGAAGGGAAAAATATTATTCTAGTAGATGATGTGATAACAACTGGAGCCACAACCGCAGAATGCGGTAAAGTGTTGCTAGATGCTGGAGCTGCTAAAGTTTATGCGTTCTCTGTTGCGATTGCTGGCTAACGGCGTGGCTTTTCACCCGTCCGCGCCCAGCACAGCACCGCCGAATTGAAAAGCTACAACTTATATTTTTTTAGAACAGCTTTATCTGTTTATAATACTTTGTGCACTTCATTTAATAACTTCTCAATTACCACTCTGAAAAGAAGCGGTCGGGTGGAAGAGCATGTTAGGTTGCTTATTTTCTCAAAGAGAAAATTAAAATCTTTACTCTACGATTAGTATTATCAATTGAAAGATCGAATCGTGGACTATAATTGTTACTACCTAAAATTCCATATGTGCTATTTTCAACACTATAACCAATTGATGCTAATTTATTGCTTAATTCAATGCCAAAGTTGTAGCATTCTTTGTCTGAAGATGAAAATAATAGTTCAATTACATAATCCTTTGATACTTGCTTTTTTATCTTATCAATGTCGTCGGTAGTAACTTTTCTGATTTCTGGTTCAGGATTTATATAAACGGTTTTTTGATTTATGATTTTATTACCGGAAATAAATTCGTTTTTGACATCACCTTTATTTGAGTTTGTTTGGTTCACTTGATTCAATGTTATGTTTTGTTTCGCTGAATCGGAGAGATTACTATGGATGATTGGTTTTTGAGAATTCACATTTAATGTATCTTTCGATGTAGATATGCTAGCAATTGGAGAATCAAAATATGTTTTAATAAAATACGATAGTGTTAGAAAGACAAGTCCTATAATCCCAGCTATCAATTTGTTTTTATTTTTATTTGAAAAGACAGACATTTTATAGCTCCAAATCTTTATGCAACCTAACTACATTTTATCGGGTGCAGTAACTCCAAGAATCGAGAGTCCATTGCGCAATGTTGTTTGAGTTGCAAGACATAAAGCAATTCTCGCTTCAGCTAGATTCTTTTCACTTC
>CAZEDR010000099.1:0-10906 GCA_964510975.1 uncultured Melioribacter sp.
TTTCCAATTCCATCTTAATTTGGGAAGCGAGCTCATGCTTTGGAAACTTATCTAGAAAAGTTTGATAACTCATTTTTGCCTCATCAAGTTTGTTCAGATTGTTGGCAAGAATAAATCCCGACATGAAGAGAGCTTTTGGCGCTTCTTCCGATTTTGGAAAGTTCTTGTAAAGTTTGCGGTAATACTCAACTGCTTTTTTGTTCGCTTCATCCCCTTGAATATTTGGAACAAGAAACATTTGATACATCGAGCCTACGCGCATTAAACTTTTCGCGGCGTAATCACTAGAAGAGTATTCTTCGATCACCAACTTATAATCAGCTAAAGCTTCAGCGTATTTTTTATCGTTATATTTTTTTTCGGCTGCATTAAATGTTTCCATATCTCTATTTGTGTTACAAGCTGTTACCAAAATTAGCGCAGCAAGAAGCGCCGGAAAGAATTTTTTCATGTTGTTTCCTTTAACTTTTTACGGCGCAAATATACAATCAAATGAGAAAGCAAAGAAGTGCTAAACTGAGGGCTGTGAATCCTGCTTTAGAGAATCGCCCCTTTTATAAGAAATTCTTCTGCCTAAGGCTTCAATTCTTTTTTTGATTTGAGCGGCACTCTCTAACGGATCGTTCTCGCTGCCTCTCTTATCCGGATAGATTTTATATTGAGAGCGATACGGAAATGGTGTTAAATCGGGCATAACAATATTAGCACCGGCTGTTAATCCGCGCTCACGTCCAATTGGATCAATTGTATCCAGAGCGGTTGTAGCCGGTATATGAACTTTTTTAAGCACTAATCTTGCAACAGCCGTTACTTTCAGAGTAAGCTCAGAAGTACCAATTGTTTTGTTCTGATATGGAGTCTTTGGAGAAGGAATAAATGGGCCGAATGCTGCCATATCCAAATCCAATTCCTTGCACAATAGAATATCATCCGCAAGATCTTCAATCGTTTGCATCGGAAGCCCGATCAAATTACCCGATCCTATTTGGTAACCAATCGATTTCAGAAATTTAAGATGATCTAATCTCTCGGAAAGTTTTTGTTTCAAATGATATGATTCATACAAAACCGGATTTGCTGTTTCATGCTTTAGTAAATATCTGTCAGCACCGGCAATCTTCCACGCGCGGTATTCATCATAAGGGCGTTCGCCAAGACTCAACGTAATAGCCGCATTGGATTTTTGTTTTATTTGATAAATAATATATGAGATAATATCGGAATCGAAATGAGCGTCTTCTCCGGATTGAAGTACGATAGTGGAAATTCCAAGGTTCGTAATTATCCGCGCAGTTTCAATCACTTCTTCCGGAGTCATTCTATAACGAGTTAAAGAATCATTATCATTACGCAATCCGCAGTAAACACAATTCTGTTCGCAGAAGTTAGAGATTTCAATTATTCCACGCAGATGAACTTCATCGCCGCAAAATTGAAAGCGTACTTCATCCGCTCGGTTATAAAGCTGCTGCAAATCTTCTTCAGTCGTAAGATTAAGAAGATTAATAATTTCGTCGCGAGTCAGTTCGTCTTTATGTAACAGCTCTTGCAAGTTCATAGATTAAAAGAACACATCCTTTTCGCCATTGTTAACGCGATCTACCATCTTTTCTGTTTTTTGTTTAGTAGCGCCATCAAGTTTTTCCATTTCACTTTTGATAAATGAATTTGCAGTTTCTTTAGTAGCTTCAGAAGCAAAATCATTTGCGTATTCTTGAAACGTTGAAATTGCGTTAGGCACACACATCAATCCGATTGTACCGCTCTTAGCAAACTCCATAAATCTATCGCCGGTTCGGTCGCTTCTGTAACAAGCCGTGCAAAAACTGGGCATGTAACCCAAATCGCATACATCCTTCACAACTTCATCAAGCGTTCTGTGATCGCCAAGCTGGAACTGTTCCATTTCATGCTCACCCAAACTTTCTTGAGATTCTTTATAAGCACCCGGTGAAGTTCTGCTTCCGGCACTAATCTGAGAAATGCCAACATGGAAAAGTTCTCTTCTAAGTTCAGCGCGTTCGCGTGTTGATAAAATTATTCCGGTGTATGGAACTGCTAAGCGGATTACAGCAATAAGTTTTTTGAAATTTGCATCATCCACTGCAAAAGGTGGTTTGTGTGCTGCCGGTGCGTTGAATGCTGGTTCAAGTCGCGGAACAGACATTGTATGTGGACCAACACCAAATCTTTCATCTAGATTGAAGGCATGACTTAGCAACGCCAAAGTTTCAAATCGCCAGTCAGTCAATCCAAATAGAGCACCAATTCCAACATCATCTATACCGGCTTGTAACGCTCTATCCATTGCAAACAATCGCCATGCGTAATCACGTTTTGGTCCGTCGGGATGCATTGCCATATAAGTTTCATAATGATAAGTCTCTTGGAAACATTGATACGTGCCTATTCCAAAACTTTTTAGTGTTTTGAAATCCTCAATGCTCATCGGGGCAGCGTTAACATTTATTCTTCGAATATTCCCGCCATTAACATTCACATCGTAAATAGTTTTTATTGATTCGCCGATGAAATCCATGCTTGCTTTCTTTGGATGCTCACCGCAAACAAGCAACACACGCTTATGCCCTTGTCCTACTAAAAATTCAGCTTCTTGTCTAACTTCATCAAGAGTTAGTGTTTTGCGAATCAAATCTTTGTTGTCTCTTCTGAAAGCACAATACATACAATTATTTACACAGAGATTTGTTACATAAAGAGGGGCGAAGAGCACCAAACGATTACCGTAAATTTTTTCCTTTACTTCCTTTGCGGTATGGTACATTTCTTCTAACAATTCCGGATCGGAAATATTTAACAAGGCAGCACTTTCTTGAAGTGTTAATCCCTTTGCATCGCGTGATTTTTGTAGTATTTCTTTCTGCAATTCATAGTTATTAAGCTTCGCATCTTCTATTAACGAAAAAATCTGTGGTTCATTTATAAATTCCATAATAATCCAAAATTAGAGTCATTCCCTTTTCGTCAATAACCATACCACCGGAAATAAACTGGATTTAGATCAAAATTGGTTTAATGTGAGGTGATTTTCTTAAAAAAGAGAAGCAAAAACCGGATTATCCTAATTATGGAAAAAGAGGAGCGGAAATGCGATTAGCCTTAGCTAACCGCATTTTCTGTAATTTCTATAAACCCTAACGAAGCATTTAACGTACACTTAACTCCATAAGGAATTGTAATATTGTCTTTGATATGCCCATGTTTAACATTATACAATACCGGCAATTTTAGCTGACTTGGGAAATATTGAATGATCACTTCATTTAATGTAAAGGAAGCTTTTGACGGATCATTTTCTACACAGTCAACAAAGTGACCAAGTATTACACCTTTGATTTGCTTGAATAATTTTGCGAGACGTAACTGATTCAGCATTCGGTCAACTCGGTATGGAGCTTCCCCAATATCTTCTAGTAACAGAATAGCATCTTTCATTTTGGGAAAATACTCGGTTCCCATTAACGAAGTGAGAAGGCTTAAATTCCCGCCAATTATTCTTCCAACTCCTCTACCCTTATTGAGTGTGAAAAACTTTTCATTACGGGGATTTTGGAGCTTTCCAATTTTTTTATCGGAAGTAATCGTCCGCCAAAAAACTTCTTCTGTAAACTGGCTAACCTCATCATGAAAATCGACAGCAACCATTGGTCCGGCAAAAGAGATCAATCCGGTTTTTGTAAAGAAAGCAGATTGAAGCGCGTTGATATCGCTGTAACCAACAAAGATTTTGGGATTTTTCTTAATGAGATTGTAATCGATTTTGTCTAAAAGCCTTCCGGAACCATAACCACCTCGAACCGAGAAAATAGCGCGGACATTTTTATTCCTAAACATATCATGTAAATCATCCAAACGCTGCTTATCCGATCCGGCGAGGTAGCCTTCTTTAGAACCAACGTTTTTTCCAACTTCAACACGATAGCCGAGTTTTTCTAAGTAAGTTACACCGCGATTTATTCTGGTTAGATCATCAGGAGAGGAGGCCGGAGAGATTATTCCAATTACTTCTCCATGTTTTAGTTTTTTTGGTTTAACTATTGCCATTCATTTCTCTTTAGAACGTTATTGTTCACAAAATAATAAATGAACGGCAAGGAAGCAAAAGTTTAGACTATTGAAATGTAGAAACTTTTGAAGAGAATTAAATTAGCAGCCATTTTTAGATTAAAAAGCTACTCTTTAGGAGGCAAGTTTAGCTTTTTGAAGTGAGTTACTACTCTAGCTTCTACGTAAAAGACTAAATTTTCAGCAATATTTGTTGCATGGTCAGCCAATCGTTCAATTTGCCTAGTTAGAATAATCAAATGCGCGCCAGCTTCGATGACTGAACTATCATTTTGCATTTTGGCAACTAAAAATTTGAAATTCTGCTTGTTCAATTTATCCACAGCTTCATCACTGGTTAAAACTTCATTTGCAAGTTCACTATTATTATGAATGAAAGAATCTATAGCCTTTTTTAGCATTTCACGGGCGCGCTTTGCTTCTTCCAATATCTGAGATTCCTTAATAAGCGCATTAAAATTTGCTGTTCTTTTTACGCGCTGTGCAATATTAACTGCAATATCACCACACCGCTCAAGTTGATTGTTAATCATCAAAACTGACATTACAAAACGAAGATCGCTGGCAAATGGTGTAAAGAGAGCCAGTGTGTTTTCGCACTGTGTTTGAATCAAATTATCGTAAGCATCTACTTCTAGGTCTTTAGCTTTGATTCCTTTGCATAGCTCCACGTCTCCGGTTTCTAGTGCTTTAATGGCTTTTTCAACCATTTCATCTACAACCGAAGCCATCTTGATAAGATTCGTTTTTAGGTTTTCAATTTCTTGACTAAAATGTTCTTGCATAATTTCCTCTCTTATCCGAATCTTCCACGGATGTAATCTTCTGTTTGTTGTCTATCCGGTGCGGTAAACATTTTCTTTGTATTTGTGAATTCGATTAAATCGCCCATATAAAAGAAAGCACAATAATCGCTTACGCGTGCAGCTTGCTGCATGTTATGAGTAACAATTATGATTGTGTAATTGTTCTTTAGCTCAAAAATTAAGTCTTCTATTTTGGTAGTCGAAATGGGATCGAGCGCGCTTGCCGGTTCATCCATAAGTAAAATTTCGGGATCGACAGCTAATGCACGCGCGATGCATAAACGCTGCTGCTGTCCGCCGCTAAGTGATAAGCCGCTTTTTCCTAAATCATCTTTAACTTCATTCCAAAGTGCGGCACGGGTTAAACTTTTTTCTACAATCTCATCTAAAGCTGATTTGTTGTTCACACCATTAATCTTTGGTCCGAAGGCAACATTTTCATAAATAGATTTTGGGAACGGATTAGACTTTTGAAAAATCATGCCGACTTTTTTCCTTAGCTCAACAACATCAATTTCATTAGAGTAAATATTTGTTTCATCAATTAAAACACTTCCATCAATCTTAACACCGTCAATTAGATCATTCATTCTATTCAATGAGCGAAGGAATGTTGATTTACCGCAACCCGATGGGCCGATTAATGCCGTTACCCGGTTTGACGGTATTGAAAGTGAAATTCCATTAAGAGCCTTTTTCTTACCGTAATATAGGTTAAGATTTTCTGTAATTATTTTGGGTGTTTCTATCATCAAAATTCCTAAGAGATTAATTTTTTCCTAAATCTATAGCGAACAATAACCGCAATAAATGATAGAGAGAATGTACAAACTAATAAAACAAACGCGGTTGCGTATTGAATTCCTCGCGTAGCCTCAACATCTGTTGATTGAGTTGTCATTACATAAATATGATAGCCTAGATTCATAAATTGATCAGTAAGCTTTGTAGGAAGGTGGGGAAGGAAATATGCCGCACCGGTAAATAAAATTGGAGCTACCTCCCCGGCCCCGCGGCCAATTGCTAAAATGGTTCCAGTTAAAATTCCGGAAATTGAATTTGGCAGCACAACCTTCCAGATAGTTTGCCATTTTGTTGCACCTAAAGCAAGACTTCCGGCTCGCAAGTCATCGGGAACTGTTTTAAGAGATTCCTCTACGGAAACAATTACAATTGGAATTGTTAAGAACGCCATTGTTAAACTTGCCCAAAGTATATTTGGTTGTCCCCAATTTAATTCGCCGGCTGGAGTAAAAACTTTATCCATTCCGGCACCTATAAACTGAATGAAAAACCCTAAGCCAAACAATCCGAACACAATTGATGGAACGCCGGATAAAGTATTAACTGCAAAGCGAATCATTCTTGTAAAGAAAGATTTTTTGTTTGCATATTCATTTAGATAAATGGCAGTAATTGTTCCTATTGGAATACATGCAATTGACATTATAATTACAAGCAGAACCGTTCCAACAATTGCCGGGAAAATTCCTCCTTCAGTCATTCCTTCTCGCGGCGGTTGGGTTAAAAATTCCCAAGTGAGATAAGACCTTCCACCCAAATAGATTTCCAGCAGCATAAAAATTAATGCTGAGATAATTAATACTACCGAAATAAATGAAAAGGCAATAATTGATTTACCAAGTAATTTGTTATTCATCATTCGCCTCTGAACCTTTTCATCAACTTGGCGCGCACATAAAACTCTGCTATCGCGTTAATCATGAAAGTAACAACAAAAAGAAGTGAGCCAATAAGAAAAAGAACCGTATAGTGAGTATCGCCAACTACAACTTCTGCCATCTCAGCACCAATTGTAGCCGAAAGAGTTCGAACAGGCTCAAAAGGATTTAATGTCGAGAGAGGCGCGTTTCCGGTCGCCATCAAGACAATCATAGTCTCGCCGAATGCTCTGCCAAATCCTAAAAGAAGAGCAGCAAATATTCCCGGTGTTGCGGCTGGCAGAATTACAAATAATGCTGTCTGCCATTTATTAGCACCGAGAGCTAGGCTCGCTTCCATCATATATTTTGGAATTGCAGCAATAGCATCTTCAGTTACCGTGTAAACAATTGGGATTACAGCTAGCGCCATTGCTACACCGCCAACAAAGGAGTTAAGCCTAAAAGTCCATCCAAATATGTTTTGAAAAAATGTAGCCAAGGTTACCAAAGCAAAAAAACCAACAACAACAGAAGGAAAACTTGCTAGTAATTCGATAACTGGTTTAATAATTTCTTTAATTCTTTTGCCGGCAAACAGCGCAGAGTAAATAGCAGCAAGAATTGCTAAAGGAGCTCCAATAAAAATTGCAATCAATGTAACTTTCAGACTTCCAATAACTAACGATATTAATCCATACTTGGGAGATTCACCGACCGGCTGCCATTCCTTGCCGCCAAGATTTTTCCAATCTGCAACATCTTTTTTGTCATCTGTAAAGGAAGAATAATTATTCATTTCTGAAGAGGATTCAGTCGCGGGCTCATCGCCATAAGATTCGGATTGCAAAAATTCTGTCTTAGTTGCTGTTTGTTCTTGAGGAGAAAAAATTGGCAATGTTTCTTTAAATACAAATACAAAAATCAAAATGATTATTGCAAATGAACTAAAGGCAACTCCTTTGATTATGTATTCAGCAAAAAACTCACCTAGCCGAAATTTACGGCGGAGTGAGTTTTTATGTGAAATATCTTGTTCTACCATTTTATTTACTTAACCGGGAAATAACCGACTTTCGAAACTATTGATTGTCCTTCGGCGCTAAGAATCCAGTCAACATATTCTTTTAGATCACCGGATGGTCTTGTTTTTAAATACATATAAAGGAAACGAGTTATAGGGTAATTGCCGTTTTTAATATTTTCTTCTGTTGGGATATAAGATTTAGAATTTGCATCTTTTTTAACAGCAGCAAATTTAATCCCTTTTGCATAAGCCGCTCCGCCGAAGCCAATCGCGTTTGCATCTTTAACAACAGCATTTACAACTGCAGATGTCCCCGGCATACTTTGCATCGTAGAAGTAAAATCTTGCCCGCCTAAGACATTGTCTTTGAAATAAACGTATGTGCCACTGCTATTCTCGCGGCCATAAACAATTATCTTAGCATCATTACCACCCACAGATTTCCAATTTGTAGTCTTGCCGGTATAAATGTCTTTAATCTGCTGAATGCTCAATTCTTTAACATTATTTTTGTCATTTAGATAAACACTCAGACCATCTTTTGCTGTCTTAACTTCAACACCAAGTGAATTGTATCTCTGCTTTAATTTTTCTCTTTCTGATGGCTTCATTGGTCTGGACGCGTTTGCAATGTCTGTAGAGCCATTAATTAGAGCTGCTAATCCAACTCCTGATCCCCCGCCGGTTACTTGAATAGTTACACCCTGGTGAGATGCCATATATTTTTCTGCCCAACGTTGGGCAAGTATTACCATTGTATCTGATCCCTTTATGGTAATCACCTTGTTATCGTAGGTGAATCCAAAGGTCATTGCTGTTACAACCAATATTAAAACTAATCTTTTCATTTTTTCCTCTTTTACTGTTACAAAGTTGATAATTTCATTACTAACATGATGTTAAGAAACTGTTAAATTTTCTTAGAATTTGTACTGAATTCTGAATGTGAAAACATTGTCCTTCAAGTCGGAATTAAAACCCGTTAGCTTCGAAGACGTTTCGTTACTTACGCTGTCATAATAGAACACGAATTTGATGTTATCATCCCAGTAGTGAACCAGACCTAATCCCAATGTTGAATATTTTATATCTCCGCTTCCAAGTTTAGCAACCGCTAATGCACCAATCTGATTTCCTTCAACGTCAGTGTTGGGATCGTAAACATCATATTTTACAACTAACTGATTTTTATCACCTAAGTTCTGAACGTAATTTATATAGTATCCCGAAAAATTTCTAAGATAGAGATCGCCGGTTTGCAATGCAGTAGGAGAGGAGGAACTCAAAGCATTTCCGCCCGGCTGTTTACCGTTTATAAATTCTCCTCGTAGTGTAAAATTGCCAAGTATCGGTAAAGCGTAATAGACTTGCATATCTATGCCAAGATAGTTTCTATCGGAATATGTTGTCTTCGTATCTGCCGCTGCTAAAGTTGGATTGTTTACAGTAAAGATTGATTTGCCCGCAGCAAGTTTAACACCGCCAACATACATCGAAACGCCCCCATCAATTGCTAAGTTCTCTTCGTAGAAAGGAAGTGAAAAGCCAAGACGACCGATAAAATCTTTTTTATTGTCCACTTCAGCATTCACACCATTACCGGCAAAAAGCCCGCCTTTAAAGTTGAAGTAGCCTAAGAAATCTTCAAAAGGTACATAAGGTAGATATTCGAAGCTTACACCTAAATCTCTCTCGCCGGGGAAAAGTGTTTGATACATTCTCGATCTTTCCGGGGCTTCTCTGCTTGATGAACTATAACTAATTTCGAAACCAAATGGTCTATCAAAAACACCTGCTTTAAGACCGAATGATTTTAACCACGGCTCTTTGAATAACACGTAAGCATCTTTCAAGCCGAGACCTTTTTCAGTTGCATCAATTTGCAGAACATAATTTGTAATGTCGTTATCATAAGCAACTTTTAATCTTCCGCGTCTGATCGTAAAGCGGTTATGCAAGCCAGCAGCAAAATTTCCACCGGAGAAAGATGAAATTCCATCGATCTCTGCAGATTGGAATTGTGCTTGAATGTAACCGGAAAGTTTAATTTTTTTTAGGGCATCAACTGTAGCTTTGGTCTCCAAATAGGATTCGTTCAACCCCTCAACTTGACCTTTTAGCTCTTCAATCTTTGCCTTCAAATCTTCTGTATCTGTTTTAGTAGTATCTTCCTGAGCTGAAACTTTGGTTATAATAATTAGGAATAGTAGGCTAAGCAAAAAATATTTCTTCATTAAAAATCTCCATTTATTTGGTGATCAAAATTATTAAGAAATAGTTAAGCTAGTGTTAAGGTAATGTTAACAAATTGTTAAGGAATGAGAATAGCTCTTCAAAATGTACAAAACCGGAGGCTGGATCGATTTACCATAAAGTAATTTTTAAGATAATGTTAAGACTTGACTATCAATTCCGGTCTTCCCCACTCAATTAATTTACTAGAAATGAAATCTATAACCATCTGATGTTCTTCTGCTCCACTGCCCTTAACATCAATTGGTTCACCAAAACAAATGTTTACTTCCTTACTTGGATCAATCTTGCCAAAATCCTTAATCTTTTTTCCATTTCCCCATGCGTCAGTTAAAACAGCGACGGGAACTACCGGTACACTATTTCGCTTTGCAAGTTTAACTCCTAAAGAATTGAATGATGCGGCATCAAAAAATTGGCTTCTTGTTTTCTGCGGAAAAATAATAATGGATTTTCCATTTTGAATTCTCTTGGCCCCTTCTTCCATCACAATCCTTAAATCTTCACGAGGATTTTCTCTTCCAACACAAATTGGATCTCGAGCAAGAGCCACCGGTCCAAACAAAGGATAATCTGCAAGCTCTTGTTTAATTACATAAACAACTTTTTTGTTCGGCTGAATTATAGAAGGAAGCGACATCACTTCGAGAGTACTCATGTGGTTGGAAATAAAAATTACAGGCCCATTTACTTTTTTAAAATTGTCAGATCCAAGAAAATGAAATTTTACACCGGTTTTTTCCATGCTTCGAACCACATAGGCCGAACTGTTAGACCACTCTTCGTCATTATATAATCCCTTTTTAGCTAGCTTGTTACTTTTGAAAATAATATTCAAGAGAAGTGAATAATAATACAAAGAGGGAAACATTTTGAGAGAATGCTTAGAGGCATCTGTTTTGTATTCATTATAAGCTGAAAATGAAGTATCGTAGTTGAGTGGTTTTTTCATAGTGTAATGTTCAATTTTAAATGGAAATTACGAAAAAGAGAAAAGCGATTCAAAAAGAAATGTTTTCGTGACCCCAACGGGATTCGAACCCATATTACCGCCGTGAAAGGGCGATGTCCTA
>CAZEDR010000100.1:0-10879 GCA_964510975.1 uncultured Melioribacter sp.
TAATAGGTAGCTATTCTCTCTCCCAAAACTACCCAAACCCATTTAACCCGGAAACAACTATCAACTATCAGCTTCCAACTTCCGGTTTCGTTACACTAAAAGTTTACGATTTGCTCGGAAGAGAAGTTGCAACACTTGTTGATGAATACAAACAAGCCGGGACTTACAATTGCAAATTGAGAATTGAGAATGGAGAATTATCCTCTGGCATCTATTTCTACCGTTTACAATCCGGCAGTTACAGCGAAACAAAAAAGTTTGCGTTGATAAAGTGAAAAAAGCCGGAAAACGCGAGAAGCCTGTACCGCAGTTTTGTTGCGGGATGAGAGTTTAGCGAATATTTTTCACCTTTCACTTCTCACATTTCACTTCTCACCTTTCACTTTTCCCGTCTTCCGTTTATCGTCTTTCGTTTTCCGTCTCCCGGTTTCCGTTATAACAACTTTCGTACAACCGCTTCAATTAATGCCATTCTTTATTTATTTTTAAGCAGTTATTAAAAGAGATCAATGGCAAAACAAACCCGTGAAAGAATAATCTTTATAGACCTCATGCGCGCCTTCGCAGTTATAATGATGGTTCAAGGGCACACAATAGATGCTTTTCTTGCAGATGAGTACCGTACCTACGATTCTTTGATTTATGGATTCTGGGTAACTATACGCGGTTTTACGGCTCCCATTTTTATGGTGTCTTCCGGTGTAGCTTTTACTTATTTGTTCCGTTCTGCACATCTTCCTTTTAACGAAAATCCAAGAGTAAAAAAGGGAGTGAGCCGTTTTATAGTTCTAATGTTAACCGCTTACTTGCTCAGATTTCCAACTTACAGAATGATTGATTTTAGCCAGGTTACTCACGAGCAATGGCTTACGTTTTTCACAATAGATGCACTTCACCTCATTGGAATTGGAATTCTCTTCATACTTATTTTTTCTTATATAGCAGAAAAATTAAAGTTGAACGAGTATTTAGTATACTCATTAGCCGCAGCTTTTTTCTTTATGATTTGGAATGTAACTGAATATATAAACTGGGCAAACTATTTACCTATTCCTTTTGCGGCTTATTTTTATGCCGGAACGGGTTCACTCTTTCCACTCTTTCCTTGGACAGGCTATGTACTAGCTGGTGCGATTTTAGGGACGTATCTAGCCAAAAATCCGGGCGTTTATGCCAAGAAAAGTTTTGGTTATCAACTGGGTACTGTAGGTATTGGGTTCTTAATTTTGGCACTAACTGTTTCATTAGTCCAATCGAATATTATTGGTTATAAATATTTTATTACCGATAACTCTTTTGTTATTTTGCTTCGTCTAGGTGTGGTTACTTTGTTAAACAGCGCTATGTCTTTGCTTGCTGTTTCGCTTAAGCGAATACCGGAATTGATACAAGAAGTTGGCAGATATACTTTAGTTGTTTACGCGGTTCACGTAATAATTTTATATGGCAGCGCATGGATTCCCGGCTTTGCAATGTTTTGGCCAAAGTCGCTCAATCTAACAAATTCTCTTTTGGCTGCAGTTGTAATGATTGTTCTTATGATTTTTATGGTGCATTTGATTCAAAAGTATAAACCGGTGATCAAAAAGAAACCGGCTACATCTCAAGTTTAGGAGTTTAGTTGAAAAAACGTGCTGATGATTTAATCCCGGAAATAAATGAAGAAGAAAAAAAGATTGAGCAGTCAATCCGCCCGAAAACATTTAGCGATTTTACCGGACAAACAAAAATTACAGATAATCTAAAAGTATTCATCGGTGCTGCAAGAAAACGTGGTGAAGGTTTAGATCATGTTTTGCTTACCGGCCCTCCTGGCTTAGGTAAAACCACTCTTGCAAATATTATTGCTAACGAAATGGGTGTGAAGATTAAAATTACTTCTGGACCGGTTCTAGAAAAGCCGGGCGATCTTGCCGGTCTTCTTACAAATCTAGAAGAAAAATCAGTTTTGTTTGTTGATGAAATTCACCGTCTAAGTCCGGTTGTAGAAGAATATTTATATTCTGCAATGGAAGATTACAAACTTGATATTATGATTGACAGCGGACCAAATGCGCGAACAGTACAAATCAAACTCCCCCATTACACTTTGATTGGTGCTACGACAAGAGCCGGTTTATTAACAGCACCGCTACGTGATCGCTTTGGAATAAAATCTCGTTTAGATTATTATGAGAGTGATTTAATAAAAAAAATTGTTTTACGGTCTGCAAGTATTTTGAATATTCCGATTGAAGATGATGCTGCTAATGAATTGGCAAAACGATCCAGAGGAACGCCAAGAATTGCAAACCGCTTGTTAAGACGCACAAGAGATTTTGCAGATTACGAAAACAAAAATTCGATTGATTTGGCTATAGCTAAGAAAGCTTTGCTCTCGTTGGAAGTAGATGAGTTTGGTTTAGATGAGATGGATAAAGATATTATTCTTACAATTATTGAAAAATTTAATGGCGGACCGGTTGGACTGAATACACTTTCGGTTGCTGTAAATGAAGACCCCGGCACCATTGAAGAAGTTTATGAACCGTTTCTAATTCAACAAGGATTCATTCAACGTACTCCGCGCGGTAGAGAAGCAACCGACTTGGCTTATCTACGCTTCAACAAGAAGCGCGGGAAAATAAAGCAAGAAAATCTTTTTGAATAAACAGAGTGAGCTATGGTAAAAGTAAACAAAATCAAAATTGGAGATGGCAATCCACTTGCCTTAATTGCGGGTCCTTGTGTTGTTGAAAATGAAAAGACAACACTTAAAACTGCCGAAGCGATCAAATCTATCACAGAAGAACTCGGTATTCCATTTATCTTCAAATCCAGTTACAAGAAAGCTAACAGAACTAGCATTCATTCTTTTAGCGGAATTCATTTTGAAAAGGCTCTGAAAATTTTAGAAAAAGTTAAGAGGGAACTATGTGTCCCTATCTTAACAGATATTCACTCAATTCAAGAAATTGAACCGGTTGCGCATGTTGCCGATGTACTTCAGATACCGGCTTTTCTATGCCGTCAAACTGATTTATTAGTTGCTGCGGGTAAAACCGGCAAAATTGTTAATATTAAGAAAGGGCAGTTTCTTGCACCGGAAGATATGGCACATGTGATTGCAAAAGTTGAAACAACTAAGAACAAAAAAATCTGGCTGACAGAGCGCGGGACAACATTCGGCTATCATAATTTAGTTGTTGATATGCGAAGCTTACAGATAATGAGAGAATTTGGCTATCCGGTAATTATGGATGCTACTCACGCAGTACAATTACCGAGTGTGGGAAAAGAATCGGGCGGCGAAAGGAAATTTATTTATGCTATCGCAAAGGCTGCTGTAGCTGTTGGTGTTGATGGATTATTCCTGGAAGTTCATCCGGATCCTTCAAGAGCACTTAGCGATGCAGCAAGTCAATTACCTCTTGAAATGTTAAAGAAATTACTGGTTACTATAAAACAAATTGATGAAATTGTAAAAAATGAAAAGTGATCTTCTCCAAAAGCTGAACGAAATAAAATTGTTCTTGTTCGATCTTGAGGGTGTTTTACTTCCTAAAGAGTCTGCTAAGAAAGTTGAAAGTGAAGATCAATTTTTGCTCCAGCTCCGGCTAGCTTGCGAAGAATTTTTAAGACACGATGTTAAATTTGGTATTGTTACTGCAAGTAATGATGCTCTGATTGAAAAAATAAGAACCAACAACAAATGTATTCTGCTTTCCGATTCTATCAACAAAGTAAAAATGGTTGATGAGTTTCTTAAGCACGATACAATTGATTACAGCCAGGTTCTTTATATTGGCGATGATATTCTGGATATACCACTCTTGCAGAAGTGTGGAATATCCGGAGTGCCGAAAGATGGAAGGAGAGAAGTAAAAAGAGTTGTAAGCTTTACAACCAAAGCCGGCAGCGGAGCAGTTCTGCCGGAAATTATCGAATACCTTAAACAAATTAAGAAGTGAATGATATGACAAATAACTTAGAGCATTTTCCACGCGAATTGACTTCACAGGAGAAAGAATTATTACTATCAGCACTTCCGGAAAATAAAATCGGCTATAAGCAGTATCGTGATAAAATTGATAGAATGGTTGTGCTGGGACATGGAAGATTTGGCGGCGGTAATTTTATTCTTGGACCGATTGACAGCGAACTCGATTTTGAATTAACGGCTACACCGATTTTCGCAATTTCGAAAATCGTTTATGACGATCATGAAATTTATGTTACTATTCATCATGAGAGCGAAGACCAAATTGAAATTGATATTCAAAATTTTGATTTGGCGCCGAGAATTAATGAAATGAAGGAATCATACCGTTGGACATATTCTAACTGGAATCCGGGACAGAAAGCTCCATACGATAATTCAAATGTTAGAGAGATTCACTTAATTCTAAAGTCTCTTGTTCTTGCAATTGCGACCGAGCATAGGAAAATCTGGGTGTACAGTGCGAAGGATGAAGTTAACTATTTAATTCCGGTAACTAATTTTTACAATGAATTGATGCTGCTGATGGATGAGCGCAATCCGGAAGTTGCACTCAATCCAAATCGTCTCTTTTTACATCTTGATGAGTATTCGGATGAAAAACTTGGACAGGCGTTTCTTCTTTACAACAAATATTGGAACCGCATTGATGTGGATTATTCTTTATTCGATGCAAAAATGGTTCAGCGCAAAAAATCTTTCTTCGATTTTTTGAAGTAGAGGAATTGGTGACAAGAGAACAAATTATAGCTAAGGGAAAAGATGTCGTTCGAATTGAGGCCGAAGCGGTTAACAATTTGATAGAGGGCATTGATGAGAATTTTGCTAAGACAGTTGAGCTGATTTATAATTCATCCGGCAGAGTAGTATTTACGGGAATGGGTAAATCCGGATTGATTGCTAGAAAGATTGTTGCAACTCTAAACTCAACCGGAACGGCTGCAATCTTTTTGCATCCAACGGACGCGCTTCATGGCGATCTTGGAATGGTTCGCAGTGATGATACAGTTATTCTGATTTCCAAAAGTGGAAATACCGAAGAACTTTTAAATCTTGTACCATTGTTCAAACGCATTGGTGTTAACATTTTTGGAATGCTGGGCGAATCGGAATCCAAACTTGCACGCGAGTGCGATTTAATTTTGAATGTAAGCGTTAAGGAAGAAGCTTGTCCGCACGATCTTGCCCCGACATCTTCAACAACAGCCGCGCTTGTAATGGGAGACGCTCTTGCAATTGCGCTCTTAGAAATGCGCGGCTTTACCGCAGAGGACTTTGCTTTTCTTCATCCCGGCGGAAGTTTGGGCAAACGCCTTTCTCTGAAAATTTCAGAGATAATGATTGGCGGGAAAGATATGCCTATTGTTAGTGAACACACTTCCCTTAAGGATTCCATACTGGAAATTACTTCTAAACGTTTAGGTGTAACTTGTGTTATTAATGAGAATGGTCTCCTTAGCGGTATCATAACTGATGGCGACTTAAGACGCTTGCTTGAAAAATCCTTGGACTTGCGCAACCTTGTAGCTACTGATGTAATGACTAAGAAACCTAAAACGATAACGAAAGAGCTGCTTGCTTCATTTGCTCTCCAGCAAATGGAACAATACAATATCACCTCGCTTGTAGTTTTGAACAAAGAAAAGAAACCGGAAGGAATTGTTCATCTTCATGATTTGGTTAAACTTGGTCTGCAATCAAGATGAAAAAGCTGTATTTAGTTTTACTAACTTTTTCTCTATTTGCTTGCTCTGAAGATAAAATTCAGCCGCAGATGTCCAAGTCAAAAATAGAGGGGGAAATCCCGGTTCACGAAAGCTGGAACTCCAAAGTAATGTTTACAGATGAAGGAAAGATTAAAGCGATTTTATTCTCGGATCATCTAGAAAAATTTGAATTACAAAGAGTAACGTTGCTCGAAAAAGTAAAAATCGATTTCTACGATAAAGAGCAGAAGAACACTTCTAATTTAACATCCTTAACTGGTAAGGTTGACGACATTCTGCGAGACATGTATGCGTTTGGAAATGTTATCGCCCAAAACGACAGCGGTGTTGTGCTGAAAACGGAAGAACTTAAATGGCGTCATGTCGATCAGAAAATCGTGACAGATAAATTTGTTTCAATCACAACTAAGAAAGAAATTATTGAAGGTTACGGACTTGAAGCAGACCAAAGCTTGAATAACTACGTTGTGTTTCATCCAACTTATACAGCCTCTGTTGCTAAAGAGGAGAAAAAGTGATGAGGTTCTTTATCGGTCTATTTTTTTTCTCTTTTTTGATTTCGGTTTACGCCCAAGAAGATAATCGCATTGTTGCAATTGGTGATAGTCTGGTAGGAAAATTAATTGACGGTGAAAGTGTTCGTGAACTGCATGGAAATGTTGTAATGACGCAAGGTGCCGTTAGAATTACTTGCGATAAAGCAATTCAGTACTTGGCTAGAAATGAAGCAGATCTGATAGGTAAAGTTGTTGTTACTCAAGATAGCATCATAATAAAAACAATCCGCGGGCATTATTTCGGCAACACTAAAGTTGCTTATTCAACTTATGGAATTGATCTAACCGACGGGCATGTTCAGCTTAATTCAAAAAACGGTTACTATTATTTTGATGAGAAACGCTCCTATTTTTATGATGATGTGAAATTGAAAGAGGGAGTTTCAAACCTCTCATCAATGCGACTTAATTATTACGATGATGAAGACAAGGCTATTGCCGGCGGAGATGTAATGGTTAGCGATACTTCATCAACAATGCTCGCAGACAGTTTAATTTACTTTCGCAATACAAAAAACACTCTCGCTTTCAACAATATTCGTATCTACAATTCCAAAGATAGGGTAGCGATATTTGGCGAAAGGCTCGAAGACATTGGACAGAATAAATACACGAAAATTTGGGAGAATCCTTTTTTCGTTAGAATAGATACTACATCAGCCGGTGAACTTGATACATTAGTGATTTCATCCAAACTGATGGAAGCTTTTGATGACAGCACTCAAAAAATTATCGCAACAGATTCTGTAAAAATGTACAAACGGGGTTTTGCTTCAACTAACCATCAAACATTTTATTATAGAGCAAATGATGAAATTCAGACATTCAAGCGTGAGGGTGATGAACTGCCTCCAGTAATGTGGAGCGAAGAAACTCAGCTTAGCGGGGATTCAGTTTACATCTTTGTAAAAGATAATCAGCTTACCCGAATTAATATGAATTCGAATGCGACTATAATTTTAGAACATAAAGACAAAAAGTATCGCTACGATCAAATCTCCGGCAAAAATGTTAAAATCTTTTTTAAGGATGAAGGGATTGAATACACAGATGTTAACGGAAATGTTCTGAGCATTTATTATGTTTACGATGAAGGAGAGCCAAACGGACTTGTGAAATCAAGTTCCGAGAAAGCGAAAATATTTTTTGAAAAAGATGAAGTACAAGATGTTCGCCTCTACGGAAAACCGGCTACAGAATATCATCCCGAAAATTTAATTGAAGGAAAAGAAAAAGAGTTTACAATTCCGGCTTTCAGACTTTTCCCGAATAAACCAACAAAAGAATCGTTACTTTCCGGTAACAAAAAAGTATTATTCTACTTAACCAAAGATTCCAAATTCTATGAGTCAAAATTTAGTACTAAGGGGCGAAAGCCTTAAAAAGGTTTACAAGAAAAGAACTGTTGTAAACAAAGTTTCAGTGCAAGTACAGCAAGGAGAAGTTGTTGGCTTACTCGGTCCTAATGGTGCCGGTAAAACAACTACTTTTTATATGATAGTAGGAATGATAAAACCTAATGACGGAACTGTGTTTCTTGAGGATGCGAATATTACGAACGAACCGATGTACAAACGCGCTAAAATGGGAGTTGGTTATTTACCTCAAGAAGCTTCTGTATTTAGAAGACTAAGTGTTGAAGATAATATAATGGCGGTTCTTCAGATGACTAAACTAACTGCCGAAGAGAGAACGCAAAAACAAGAAAAATTGCTTGAAGAACTAGGTCTTAACAATGTTAGAAAGACGCTCGGTTTTCAACTAAGCGGAGGGGAAAGACGACGTTGCGAAATCGCTCGCGCTTTAGCTACCGATCCAAAATTTATTCTGCTTGATGAACCGTTTGCCGGTGTAGATCCAATTGCTGTTGAAGATATTATGAGCATCGTAGCCAATCTAAAACACAAGGGTATCGGTATTCTCATTACAGACCACAACGTTCACGAAACACTTAGCATAGTTGATAGAGCTTACATTTTGATAAATGGACAAATATTTAAGGAAGGCACAGCTAATGAGCTTGCCGAAGATCAAGATGTAAGAAAACTTTACCTAGGTGAAAAATTTAAGCTGGATCGCTACTCTTAAGTGAGCGTAATTGCAAAGTAAGTAATTGCAGTAACCCCAAGAGCGTATAAAATAATCATTACAGTAAGTTTAATTTTCTTTTTTCTGTTCAAATTTCGCTGATAAGTCCATGTAGCCTGGTCGTCCCGCTTATAATCACCTTTATCGATTGACCAATTCTTATCATGCTGATACATTTTCTTATTGTCTTTCATAATTGCTGCAAATCTACCCAAAAATGACGATGGAAAGAATGATAATTATCACAATAAAACAAGCCCGTTCGCAACAATGCAGTTTTTTTTACTTAGAAAATTCTTTTACAATTTTTTTGATCTCTTCTTCGGAGATTCCGCTTCCAAAACCGGCATTTTTCTCATTGGCTTCATGAGTAGGATTGTTTTTTGTGTTTTGAGAAGTTGGATTACCGGCTCTAGAACGTAATCGTTCTTCTATTTGTTTTGTGAAACTGCCTTCAGTGTAACCGCTTTTTGTTTCAGTTCCTTCATAAGATGTAAGACAATTGCCCGGATTAATAACTTTAGTTTCGAATGCAAGTGTTTTCACATTCATTAAGTGCATAGCGCTAACATTTTCAGAAATGATCGATCCGCCCCAGGTTCCCGGTCCTAATGTCATTGAAGGCATCAATCCGGTTGAATAACCAACTGCGCCGACAGATGATGGTGTATTTACAACTATTCTAAACGCTGGTTTTTCCAGCGCGAATTTCATAATAATATCTTTGTCGTTAGAATGAATTGCCAGCGAATGTCCAATACCACCAAACTCCAATAACTCGATGCATTTGTGGCATCCATCCATCCATCCATCAACAGTGTAATATGCTAGCACCGGAGAGAGTTTTTCAATTGACAGAGGTTCTTGTTTTCCAACTGTAGAACACTCAGCTACAAGAACTGTGGTTGTTTCCGGCACAGTAAAGCCTGCATAATTTGCTATCCACACGGCAGACTTGCCAACTATATCGGCATTTAGTTTTGCGCCTTTAGCAATTTTATCTTCTAATTTTTTCTTTTCATCTGTGTTAACAAAGTAACAACCTTTTTTCTTTGCAATTTCTTTCACCCTGTCGCTAATGGGTCTGTCAACTATCATCGCTTGTTCCGATGAACAAAGTACTCCATTATCAAACGTAGTTCCGAAAACAATATCTGCAACAGCTTTTTCAATATTAGCAGATCGCTCGATGAAAGCCGGGACGTTTCCAGCGCCAACACCATAAGCCGGTTTGCCGGCACTGTAAGCCGCACGAACCATCGGCATTCCGCCGGTTGCAAGAATTACAGCAATATTTTTATCGTGCATTAGTGCATCTGTTCCTTCAAGTGAAGGAATAGATAGGCATTGAATCAAATCCTTCGGTGCACCGGCTTTTTCTGCCGCATCCGAAATTACCTTGAGAGCTTCTTGCGTTGATTTGATGGCCTTTGGGTGTGGTGAAACAACAATTCCGTTTCTACATTTCAAAGATATTATTGCTTTGAACATTGCAGTGGAGGTAGGATTTGTTGAAGGAACGAGCGCAGCTACAACTCCCATCGGCTCTGCAATTTTCAAAATTTTACCACCTTGACGAACATCTATAACACCGACAGATTTTAAGTCTTTGATTGATTCCCACACATCTCGTGTACCGAACTGGTTTTTGATAATCTTATCGGAAATTTTACCAAATCCGGTTTCCTCGTAAGCCATTTTAGCAAGACGTTCTGCTTCCTTAAAGCCGGCATCCGCCATTGCTTTTACAACTTTATCAACTTGTTCTTGACTGAAGTGTTTGTATTCGAGTTGAGCTTGTTTGGCTTGCGCGGCTAAATTGCGCGCTTCTTGAATCGATAAAAGGTCTCTGTCTAAACTCATCTATTAACCAATGTTTGTCGCACGAAATATAAAGAGCCAACATATGAACGTCAATTTTTGATAATTAACTGAAGTTACGCATAAATTGAATTTCATTAATGTTCCTTAGTGAAACTTGGTGATTTAGTATTTCTTAGACTTTCTTTTGTCGCAAAGTCAGAAAGTCACTAAGAAACCACAAAGTGTGTAACTTCAGTAATTAACGAAGATCTGCCGGCACTTGCACAAATTAAGAAGTTTTTCTTTTTAGAAACTTAGATTGTATTCCATACGCAACTGTAATAATTATTAACATACTGATAAGCTCCAAAATCATTTTCGGCATTCGGAATTCGTAAACATCTGCAATGGAATTAATTGAAAGTATGTACATCTCTGTGAATTTCAAAAACAATGTTCCCAGAAACATGAAAAGGATGAATCCGATAAACATCCATAAAGCCTTGCTTTTTCCGGCGTCTTTAGCAGCCATATAAAACAAAACCAAGATCACTAAAAGACCGATAATTGCGAACATGTACCCTCCTGCTAATGTTATGTTATTAACTCACCTTACGCAAAAAAAGTTTTATCTCGGTGTAACTCAGTGACTCCTCTGTGTAAAAAAAAGAAATATCACAAAGAAACACAGAGCAAATACAGAGAATCACAGAGAAAAGATATTC
>CAZEDR010000101.1:0-10853 GCA_964510975.1 uncultured Melioribacter sp.
TATTCATCCTAAAAAAATTCATGGCAGAAGAGCTTGGTTTCGTGTACTCTGGGCTTTCGATCAAGCGATACCGACTTGGTGGGACGATCAATCGCACATTTATTTTCCGGTAACAAAAAAAGATCTTGAGAAATATAATCTTACCGCTCTCAAGAAAATCACTTCACGTGTAGCAAAACTAACCGGCTTGGATTACTTCTCATCAGAAATTGCAATTACACAAGATCATAAATTTTATTTGATTGATTATGTAAATGATCAGTGTGATATGCGTTTGAAATCTAATCACCCGGATGGGGTGCCTGATGTGCTAGTAAAACAGTTTATTCAAAGAATGATGGCAAAAATTTCTTCTCTTTAATTGCGGACTTTACGGCTTTGCGCGAAATTCATTTTTAAAAATTCATATCCTCTTCAATTGTGTCTAAGATATTCAAATAGCTCACATAGCGTTCTGCATTGATCAATTCTTCCTCAACAGCTTTAATTACAGCGCATCCCGGTTCATGCTGGTGTGTGCATGTATTGAATTTACACTCATGGATGTAATTTTCAAAATCTTTAAAGAAATGTCCGAGGTCTTCCTCGCGGATTCCGTATGGATCAATCTCACGAATTCCCGGAGTGTCAATTACTTTTGTTTTATCATCGATGTTCATCATAACGCTTGTAACGGTTGTGTGTTTACCTTTGGATGAAAAATCACTCACAATTCCCGTTTTAAGTTTTAAATGGGGATAAATCCAATTGAGCAATGAAGATTTGCCAACACCCGAATGTCCCCACACAAGACTAACCTTCCCATCCAAAATATTATGAAGCTGTTCTGCTCCAATATTTTCTTTTACGCTCGATTCAACAACCTCGTAACCAATTAATCTATACAGAGCAGAATATTCCTTGTAAGTTTCCCCCTCATCCAAATCAATCTTGTTAATGATTATATAGCATTTGATGTGAGAACTTTCCCCGGCCACCAAAAACCTATCAATGGCGCGGTTATTAAACTTTGGACTAACACAGCTGCTAACTACAACCAGACTGTCAATGTTTGCAGCTATTTTCTGTTCTAATCTTTCGCCGCGAGTGCCTGCGCCTTTAATTCTAGGAGCTTTTCTGGAAATATGATTAACACGTGGAAGAATTTCTTCAATTACACCGGTACCATCTTGGTTCATTTCGAAACGAACATTATCGCCAACAATTGCAATATCAACAGAGTAAAGCTTATCGCGCTTTAGGTTAAATTCTTTCTGAAATTTCCCTCGAAGTGAACATCGCACTTCCTCTCCATTCTCATCGAATAGATAATAATCTTTACTTTCTATTTTGAATATGATTCCTTGAATAGGAACTCCTTTATAAAGTAAGAGCATCCTAAAAATAAGATGCTCTTACTGAGTAGTCAATCTGAGAGAGAAGAATTAAAAATCGAATTTAATTGAGGTGGTCAAATTACTAACAGCAACCTTTTGATAAGTTCTACTCAAACCGCTTCCGTAATTATCGCCAATATCTTCCCACCAGCCATAAGCGTAGCCGATATTTATCTGCATACCTTTTGCAAGGTTATATCCGAATCCGGCTGTTAGATATTTTTTGTTGTATTCACTTGGATCATCTTTAAATGCAGATGGCATCATCATAAATCCGGCTCTCAATGCTAAACCAAGATTTGGGAATAGATATTCGCCACCGGCATTTATATTAATTGTAGTTCTCATCAAATCTTTGATGTCTCTGTTTTTCTCGTCACTTGTAAGCCCATCAAAGCCGGAGGAGAATTCCATTGAGGAATAATCTACCAATTTCACTTCGCCGGAGAGAGTAAAATTTCTTTCGGCGTAAGATGCGCCGGCAGAGTATTCAGCTGGTGCTTTTACATCATATTCAATTTTCGAATCATCGTACTGAGCATTCCACGTCATTCCGGTTCCAAATTTGCTTCTTCCGGAAACACTATAGGTTTCTTTTATAGTATATGTTCTTGGAACTCGTACTGTGAAGCCAACATTAACTTGTTCATTTACTTTTGCTATCAATCCTACTTTAAAATCCCAACCGGCAATATCCCACTTGATAACATCTGTCGTTGTAAAGGATTGAAAATCTGCTGACTTAGGCTCAAGTGGATCTAACAAAAGACTTGACTTATAGAAATTCTCAGTATCCTCTTCAGAATAAATCCTTGTTTTATTAAAAGAACCACTTAGCAAATTCAGAGTCGCGCCAACAAAAATATCCTTCTCTATTTCAACTGCGCCAGAGAGATACCAATTATTAATACCGCCATCACTCGAAATCTTTGCTGCCTGATTTAGATTTCCATCGATTAAAGTATAATCGTTTGTTGGATCTAATACGTTGCTAAGATGTAATTGATAAATCATATCATCTTTATAATCAGTCAAATCTTGAATCATTGAATTATTGCCGCTGTTGAATCCGGAAAAGCTTAGAATCTTGTTGAAGTTTTTGTTTTGATTATAACCAATTGCTAAGGCCATGCTGCCTTGTATTGTTGGCACCGGAAGTATAACACCCACCTCATTAAAAGTAGTTGATGATTGACTTCCATTTAGCTTATTGCCAAAAAGTGTTGCATCATTAGACATTGAATTGTAATCCAAGCTGGCATCAAACTGAGCTTTCTTTGCAAAAGCAATCGCTGCCGGATTAAACTGGGATGAAGAAACCCCGCTCAACCTAGAAATAAATGCATTGCCCATTCCGAGAGCTTTTGCATTTAACGAAATTCCATTTTCAGATAATCTCAATGCGTCGTTAAAATTCTGTGCAGAAGTGATTCCAGTAATTAACGACATTACGATAAATATTATTAGTCCCTTTTTCATGTTCCCCGCTCCGCTGTTAATTTTAGGTGAATTCATCATTATCTTCCTCTACCGCCGCTATCTCTTGAACCGGATCCGCTTGAGCTGGAACCACTGGAACTAGAACCGCTTGAACTAGATCCTCGAGAACTACCGCCACTGCTGCTTGAACTAGATGGCGGAGAATAGCTTGGTGCCGGACTGCTCTCGCGTCTTGGCGAGTAACTGCCTTGTGATGATCTTTCTCTTCCTTGCGACGAGCTGCCTGAATTACTTCTCTCCGGTCTGTAAGATTCACTGCGTCCGGAACTGCTTCTGTCTCTACTTCTAGCTTCGGAAGAAGGTCTATTTGTTGAACTACTCGGAGATTTTTTTGAAACACGAGACCCCGATTGACTGCTTGATGAACCTCTGCTAACTCTTGATCTGCTTAAGTCAACATCATTTGAACCGCCGGTTCTATCTCTATAAGAAGATGATGGGCGGGAGTTTCTATTATTATCGTGTGTTCTAGCTATTCCCCCTCTGCGTTCAGAATCATTATCTCTTAATTTAGAAGCCACACCACTTCTATACTTAGAAGAATAGTAACCATGATTATTCCAGTATCCGCCATAGTATGGGTAATCGTAAACATGAGGTCCATAATATCCCCAAGGATAATAATAACCGCCGCTTAAATATCCGTAGTAATAGCGATTATAGTAATTATAAGGCCAGTAACCATAATTGCCGTACATATCATAGTACCAAGGGCCGCTACCATAGCCAAATGCCCATGAAGATGGAATATAGCCGAACAAAAATCTTCTATATCCATAAGAACGATCATAACCGTAATCGTACTCATCGTTATAATAACCATCATCTTGGTTTGTAGCTAAAGAATCATCTTCGGTGTATTCACCTTCGTCTTCCTCTTCATAAGAATACTCCGGATGGTTCCGGTCGTACACAGCAATTTGCGTGTAACAACCTCCAAGCCATAACAGCGGGACGATCAACAATATTTTAAGTAATGATTTCATGACTACCCCTTAATTTAGTTTTAATATCTTACACAAAAATTATACCTCAAAAACTCACAAAAGAAGAGCAAAAAATTGGTGCAGAAATTCGATGTGTCCTTTTGATTAGACTATACTGCATATTAAATGAGTCAGAATTAAAAAATTCCTTTAATAAATTCTACAAAAAGACCACGGTCGGCAATATTCTGATCGATCTTTTTGTTTTTGAGCATATCTCTCAAGTTCAAGCCTATTGTTAATCCATCACCTATTGCGCAACGAACACCTAGATTCATGTATCCGTTTCCCTTGCCAATTGCAGTTAGGGTGTTATCGTTGAAAGCAATATCATACTCGCCAAGTATTGAGAAAATTTCTCCCAGTGTTTTTTCAAATCCAAAAGCCAAGTTTAAATCCTTGTCGTTATCATCACGTTCAAGCGAATAATTGATTGAACCGTGGATAGAAAAATACCCTAGTAGATCAAAGTTTTTTGCAGCAGCAACAAAAAATCCGGGCGACTTAATTTCGTATCTATTTAGTTCTCTATCGAAATATCCTTTGCCTTGAGATTCAAATCCGGCAGTGATAGCCGGGAGTGCAATATTCTCCTCAATTATGCGAACGCGGAAATTTATTCCCGGAAGTTTATACCAATCTATTTTTCCAGTGCCGATAACGTTGCCGCCGCCAAAGGAAAGACCGAAACTTACACCGTCGAAAACACCCAATTCAACTTTTGTCATAAATACACCATATGGCATTGCTTCCATAGATAGTGCAGCAAAGCCTTTATTTACAACACCGGTTGTGGGCATATCAATTAAATAACGATACTCATACTTTGCACTTGAACCGCTTGTGCCCTGGCTAAACAGATTGATAGAAAGGGAATTAATAACGATGAGAATCAATAAAATCTTCTTCATAATTCTTCCGCGGAAATCTTTGTTTTAATTTAGAAATAAATAATTAGTTAAACCGCAGATTTTATTTTCTCTTGAATGTTGGCCCGGTTTTACTGTCTTGAATTATTAAGCCAAGTTCATTCAGCTTATTTCTAATTTCATCAGCCAACTTATAATTTTTAGTCTTCTTAGCTTCTTCCCGTGCAGACAGCATTTGATTTATATATTCAACATCTAAATCCGATTCATTAGCTTTCACGAGATCAGAAAAATGTATTACACCAAGAACTCCTTCAGCAGTCTTTGCTAAGAAACTTTTCAGTTCCAGCAGAAAAGATTTAGAAATACTTGAATTTTCATCTATAGCTTTATTAGCTGCTCGCACAAAATCGAATATAACAGCAACAGCTTGGGGAGTATTAAAATCATCATCCATTACTGCCTCGAATTCATCATAATATTTTTTAAAGTCGAATTGGATTGTACTTTCGCCATCAACAGCCTTAGGAATTTCATCGTTGATTCGTACAGCAAGATTAATGATTTTATCAACACCCTTCTGAGCCGAAGTCAAAAGTTCATCACTAAAATTGAGTGGACCGCCATAGTGAGTCTGTGAGAAGAAGAGCCTTACAGCTTCGGCAGAGTGGCGTTCTAAAACATCTCGAGCAGTAAAAAAATTTCCTAGCGATTTTGACATTTTCTCGTTCTGGATATTCAAAAAACCAAAATGAATCCAATATTTCACAAACTGGTTTCCATGGACTCCTTCGCTCTGAGCTATCTCATTTTCGTGGTGGGGGAAAATCAAATCATTACCACCCGCATGTATATCAATAGTATCGCCAAGATGTTTTGTACTCATTGCCGAGCACTCAATATGCCATCCGGGTCTTCCTTTGCCCCATGGACTATCCCAGCTTGGTTCGCCGGGCTTTGCTTTTTTCCAAAGAGCAAAATCAAGCGGACTGTTTTTTTGTTCATTCACTTCAACACGTGCACCAGCTTCTAATTCATCTAACTTTTTACCGCTAAGCTTACCGTAACCATCAAATTTTTTCACATTATAAAAAACATCACCATCAACATTGTAAGCAAGGCCTTTTAGCTCCAACTCGCTAATCATTTGAATCATTTCTTCTACATGACCTGTTGCTTTTGGGTAAAAATCTGCACGCCTCACTTTAAGTTTTTCTATATCCTCGAAAAATGCATCGGTAAAAAACTTAGAAACAGTTTCAGCAGATGTCTGTTGATCTATCGACTTCTTGATAATCCGATCTTCTATATCTGTTAGATTCATAACAAACTTTACTTTGAAACCTTTAAACTCCAAATACCGACGGACTATGTCCGACATAATAAAAGTTCTTGAGTTGCCTATATGAAAATAATCGTAAACAGTAGGACCGCACGTATACATGGTAACATTTGTTGAATTTAAAGGTCTAAATTCTTCCTTTTTACGGGTTAGTGTGTTGTAAATCAGCATATTGATTCCTAAAAATTGAAACAAAAATAGCATTCAAAGGTCTGTATTTCAACTAAACATCCTATTTATATCCTCGACAATAATATGAGAATTATTTTTATAAAGACTTTGACATCTTTAGTAAACTTTTTATTTTACAACCGGAAAAAAGAATAAAGTTGTCCGATGTCTTTTTATCTCAAACTTTTAGGTTTATTTGATGAACAAAACAAAAATCACTGGAGGATTCTTATGAGACTTAGATTTACTTCTTTAGTCTTAGCTGTTGTTCTTCTCTCTACTGCAGTGTTTGCACAAACTGTAGTAAAATTTAGTGTAGCACCATTGGGTGTTTCACCGAGAGATTCTGTAAAATCAAATACTGATATTTATACTGCTGCTGCTAGTGGGTTAAAAAATGTTGGGATAGGTTCAAAGATGTACTTTCAAGCTTCATTAATTGGTAAGAAATTCGGAACCGCTGTTACTTACACAATTACTAGAAAACCTTCCGGTTCAACAGCCACAGTAGGTGCTGTAAAACATATTAAAAATGATTCTACACAAGTTGCATCATTTGTACCTGACAAAGCCGGGGCTTATGAATTGACTGTTACTGATGGTTCTTTTACTACAACTGTAACATTCAATGCAGCAAAGTACCTTGGTTACAAGAATACTGTTGTTAATGGCGTTGATACAAAGTTAAATTGCAAAACTTGTCACTTAACAATTGTTACCTCTTATGAAAAAACGAGACATGCAGTTGGTAATGATGAAAAACTTGATGGAATCAATGCCCCAACTTATAAAGCATCCTGTGTTGGCTGCCATTCAACGGGCTATGATGCAAGCGCTACTGCAAAAAATGACGGCTTTGACGATTTTCCATTTACATTCCCTACTGTATTAGCTGCTGGAAACGCTGTCAAAGCTTACAAAGATTTTCCGGATGCTATGATGAGATCCAACATTCAATGTGAGTCTTGCCATGGTCCTGCAAGTGCACACATGGGTGCTGTAACTGACGAAAGAATTGACGCAACTTATGATCCAGCTCCTTGCGCTGTTTGTCATGATTCAGGAACACATCATATTTTCCCGGAACAATGGGATGCATCTTTACATTCAGGGGCTACTTCATATCCATCAGGTGCTGGACGTGAATCATGTGTAAGATGCCATACCGGCGCTGGATTTTCTCAATACACAAGAGGAATTCCTAGCACAGACCCTTATTTTGATGTTTCATATTCAGCTATAACATGTGCAGGCTGCCATAATCCTCACGATGCAACAAACACCCGTCAATTAAGAAAAGTTTCAGCAGAAATTTATACAGTAAATACAGTTGATGTAACAAAGCCGACATACGTTGCTGTTCAAGGTGCCGGATTGGGAGCTATGTGCATAAACTGCCATCAATCAAGAGCTGAAGCGAATGCTTCCGTCGCTGCTACTTCTATTTCATCTCGCTTTGGTCCACATTACGCTCCTCAAGGCGATATATTGCTCTCAAGTAATATGCTCGAATTAGGTGGAGTTAAATTATTGAAAACCGGTCACCTTGGCGCTACGGCAGATGCTTGTGTTAGATGTCATATGTATAGTGCTAATGCTTTAACCGGTACTACTGTTAATCAGTGGGGCGGTCACTCTTTTAGCATGAGTAAATTTAAGAAAGATGCTAAAGGAGATTACGTTTTAGGACCGGACCATAGAAGAGTAAAAGCAGAAGATAACATGGATGCTTGTGCACAATGTCATGGTGCTACATTTGGCGGATCTTTTGGAGATGCAAAATTCTTTATGAATGGAAAAGGCGATCATGATAATGATGGGTTAGTGAAAGGTTTGCAAGAAGAAGTCTGGGGCATGATTAACAAGATCATGAAAGAATTAGGAAAAATCCCGGGTTCTACATTCAGCCCAGAATATGGACAGTACGACGCAACAGGTAAATTTATTGCCTTCCCGGTACCCAAAACAACTTGGACAAAGACACAATTGCAAGCTTATTGGAACGCTAATACTGCTCATAATGATAAGAGTGGTGGTATTCATAATCCAAAGTACATCATTACAGCTTTAAAAGGTGCTATGGCTGTGCTTGGAATTCCAGTTGGCATTAATGAAGAAGAAAACGGATCAGTTCCAACTACATACGCATTACAACAAAACTATCCAAACCCATTCAACCCGACTACTACAATTAAATTCTCAATTCCAAAAGCTGGAAACGTGAAATTGACAGTATATGATATTCTTGGTAAGGAAGTTTCTACATTAGTTAATAATTTCTTAAACGCTGGCGAATATAACTTCCAATTCAATGCAAGCAACTTAGCTTCCGGAATTTATCTTTACAGATTAGAATCAACTAACTTTGTTAAAACAAATAAGATGTTGTTGATGAAATAAGGACAGGTAGTATCTAGTACTTAGTATTGAGTAATTAGAAAAACCCGGTTCGTTAAAAACGGATCGGGTTTTTTTTATGTCCAATTCCGTTACTTCCGTTTTTGATATATTTGAGCAGTTAATTTTTTGGCGTTATGCGAATAGAAAAAGATTCTTTAGGCGAACTCGAAATTCCGAATGAAGCAGTTTATGGCATTCACTCCTTGCGAAGTGTGAATAACTTTCCTCATTCCGGAGAAAGAATACATCCATATTTAATAAAGGGCTTTTTGCAAGTTAAGCTTGCGGCTACAGAAACAAATTACAAGTGCGGTTTACTCTTCAAAGAAAAATATTCTCCTATTGAAGAAGCAATAACCGAATTATTAGCCGAAACAGAAGCATGTATAAAAGGAGATCTATCCAGCATTTATGAAAAGGTTGTAGTTGATCCTTACCAAGGCGGTGCCGGTACTTCATTGAATATGAATATCAATGAGATTATTGCGAATACCGCTCTTAAAAATATTGGTAAAGAATTTGGGGATTACGCTCACATACACCCTCTCGATGATGTGAACATGAGTCAATCGACAAACGATACTTATCCAACAGCATTGCGCATTGCCGGTATTTATCTTCTGAGAGAACTTCAAGATTCATTTGCTCAACTACAAAATTCTTTGCAAAAAAAAGAAGAAGAGTTTAGAACAGTTATTAAGATTGGGCGAACTCAATTTCAAGATGCGGTTCCAATTACGCTTGGACAAGAATTTGGAGCTTACGCACAAGCATTTGCGCGCGATAGGTGGCGCTTATACAATGCCGAAGAGCGCCTACGTTCTGTAAATCTTGGTGGAACAGCAGTAGGTAACTCAATCGCAACATCAAGAGAATATGTACTTAACGTAAATGGGATTCTCAAAAAAATTACAAAGCTGCCAATTGCAAAAAGCGAAGATTTAATTGACGCAACGCAAAATTTAGATGTGTTTGTAGAAGTCCATGGAATTGTAAAAGCCGGTGCAACATCACTAATAAAAATGTGCAACGACTTACGCTTCTTATCAAGCGGACCAAGCGGCGGCATTGGTGAAATTAATTTGCCTCCTATGCAAGCGGGCTCCAGTATAATGCCTGGTAAAGTAAACCCGGTAATTCTGGAAAACGCAATTCAAATTTGTGAATTGGTAAAAGGAAACGATGTAATTATTTCCAATCTTGTTTCGGGCGGAAATTTAGAACTCAATGCCTTTATGCCTTTGATTGCTCATACATTTTTGAAATCACTTTCGATGCTTCGAGATTCCAACATCAATTTAACCGAGAAATGTATCAACGGAATTTCCGCAAACAGAGAGAAGTGCAAAGAAAATCTAATGAACTCTACTGCAATTGCAGCTTCGTTAATAACTTCATTCGGATATGAAACAATCCAAGGGTTAGTAAAATATGCCGAAGCAAATAAAATCCCCTTCTTGAAAGCATTAATGAAGAGTAAACTTCTTGATGAAAATGAACTGTTGAATTTAATATCAAAAGACTTAGGAATTAAAATTGAGTAAAGTAGCACAAGCCGAAAGAATACACATAGCCTTCATTGGGCAGAGAAATGTAGGAAAATCTTCTTTGATGAATAAAATCATCGGGCAAGATTTAGTAATTGTAAGCGATACTCCCGGTACCACAACCGACCCAGTTCGTAAAGCAATGGAGCTTCTTCCATTTGGCCCGGTTGTATTAATTGATACTGCCGGTATTGATGATATTGGTGAACTTGGTGAAAAGAGAATCAGCAAGACTGTTAAGGTTATTTCAGAATCGGACTTTGCGCTTTTGGTTTTGGATTCTCAGTCAAAACTTAGTTCGCAAGAAAGAAATTTGATTAACCACTTAAAGCAGCTTGAAATTCCTTTTCTTGCAGTGATTAATAAATCCGAATTGGGAATTAATTATGAGCTTGTAGAAGAACTGAACACGAATGAAGTTCAGTTTCATGCAGTCTCTTGTGTTACAAATGATGGAATTTACCAGCTGAAAGAAAAGATGATAAAACTCTTGCCGAGTGATGAAGAAATTCCGCTGGTTGGAGATTTGTTAAAACAGCACGATGTAATTGTTCTTGTTGTTCCAATCGATCTTGGAGCGCCGAAAGGCAGATTGATAATGCCGCAAGTGAACACAATCAGAGAATCTCTTGATGTTGATGCTATTGTTGTAGTTGCTAAGG
>CAZEDR010000102.1:0-10727 GCA_964510975.1 uncultured Melioribacter sp.
TATTTGATTATGATTAACGAAGAGTTATTCTTTAATTATCCTCTTCATCCCTTGTTTACCTCTATAAGAATACTAAGCAAAAAAGAATTTGTATTTGATGAGAGATTAAAAGTTTAGTAGAAACAGAACTCCTTTATAGTTCCCAATCAAAAGCCGGTATTTCTTTTGATAAATCATTCACTCCATTACGGTTTAACCAAATTTGCATTTGTAAACTACTTTCCCCCTCTAAGGTGATAGATAGCAGCCTATTGTTTTTATCAAGACCTAAAAAAGCTAATATTAATTGCTGTTCGGTTTGCTGAACAGCAATTAATTGTTCCATATTCAAGATTATGTTACCAATTCTAACCAACTTCATTAAGAAGCTCTTAATAGAAAATTTTTCAATTATATTTCTCTAGTTCAGCAAGTACCACACTACGTTTTATAGAACCTTCACTTGAAATCCGTTCAGCCTCTTCTTTCTTTGGTTTATACGAAAGGAAGAAGTATAAAAACCAAAGCAAACACCATGCAGAAGTGAATAACCAAATCCAAAAGCCGCCCGGGAACAGTACCGGATATTTAGGGTATGGAACTGCAAGATATTGCTGCTCAAGTTTTTTTATTTCAGTTAGATTAGGTAAATCCAATGGGCGGTTAAAAGTTAGTTTAACATACCTCTCTGTATTTGTTACCTGGTAAATATCATCCCCTCTTCTTTCCAAATGGTTGTCAATAGTCTTTATTTCTTGTGAAGATAGAAGTGACCAATGAAATTTTTGCATTAACTCAATTTGCTCTTGTTCATCGTTTGGATGAACTTGAAACGTAACACTTTCGGTTCTTGCCATAAAATTTTCTCCTCTTAAATAACTTTGTTATAGAAATTATTTAACAACTCCCTGAGCTTTCTTTCTTATATCATCCGCATTCCTTGCAAGTATTGTAAACTCATCCGGATCAATAAACACTTCGCATTTAGATAATGTATTTTGATATACTTCCATTAGAATATTGGCTAACGATTGCGGTCTGCTGTCTGTACCTATTTTAACAGCCATCGTTTTAGAATCCGTATAATTCCAATTATAGCTATAAGAAATTGTTTTAGGCTCCTGCTCTTCTATTGTCTTTACCCATATTAGCTGCCATGTAAATGGTTCATAAACTTCCAAGTAAATTTTATATTTCACATTAAACTCGCCGGTAGCAATACCATAGCCAAATTTCTTTGCACCTATGAGTCCGGAGCCCAATTGTTCTTTCGGTTCTGTAAAAGAGTTCTGCGTTGCATTAACTTCAATTTCAATTCTACTTTTAAGCGCAAAGGTGCTTTGCTCTCGTTGCGAATATGTAGCCATAGCTTGGTCTTTAAGTAACGATATTAGTCTAAATCCCCTGCCAACCATTAGCTCGTTAAAATCACCTTCAATTGCTTTTGAGAAATTCTTTACAATGTTTTGTAAATCATCTCTGCCTTGAATCCATAATTGCGGATATACAACGCTATACGAAGGCGAAATAAGAAGAAATGTTAGAGGCACTTTTAAGCTTTTTTGATTCTGGACACCGTAATTGAATTGATAGTTTGGAACCGCAGTATTTCCCGGGTCTTCAAAAGTTGGAGCCATGTAAGCACCACAACCCGAAAAGAAAACCGAACCGAGAATGAATAGGCAAATAGTTATTTTTTTCATACCACTTTCCTTATTTCTTTGGTTTGTACTTAATATATTCTCCCAACTGCACCCCTTTGCAGAAAATTTTTGCAAAATTATTTATGCGAAAGACTTGTATGGCATGTAGAGCTCGTAGATGAGATAAAAATTGAGATACTTATAGCAGGTAGATTTGTTACTGTTTCATGTATAAATCTTAGCTTTTCAAAATGAGCAGCTATCGTTATTTCCCCGGCAATCTAAATTTCTGATTCCAATATTTATTAACTGTAGGATAGTTAACAAATTTATCTCCGTCCCAATATTTTATTGAGTCTTTTAGAGTGTTCAGGTATGAATCAATATCTTCTTTATTTTTCCCTTTACTTACCATTTCATCATACAGCATTCTGTATTGAGAAGAATAATTGATAAACTTTATTCTGGCATTATTATCAAATGAAAAAAGTAATCTTTTACGATTTTCCGGTTTATATGTATATACATCATCACTATAACAGACAAATCCGTTCTTCTCAAATTTCTTTATCACACCTACACTGCCGGATTGGAAAACATTTGCAATAGGTGCCAGTTTACTATTAGGGATCAAAATATAATACCAAGCATTACCATGAATTTTGTGATTGGACGAATAAAAATCCGGCATAACACCCATCAGATATGGTTGTTTTAAGATCATAACAAACGGTCTATCGTAACTGCTAATGCCGCCTAAAAATATTTCATCATTTCCATCGCCGTCCATATCGTAGTGAAACTGGGTTGTATAGTGCCCGGAGTGATAGAGAGAAGAAGTTACCTTACCGGTTTGCGGATTTAAGGTTGACATTACGGTTCCACCATAAGTTTCTACATTTGCTAAAACATATAGTAGTACACCATTTTTACTTTTAGCAGTAAAAAATTCTTCGACCCACCAGTTGGTTCTTTTCCATTTAGGAGCGTAATTAAATTTTTGATCTTCGGGAGATACTGTCCATCTTCTTGTTCCATCACTATTAAAGCAATATAGACTATCAGTTCGGTAAAGACCTTTCTCTATAAAACTGCCGGTAATTAATATTTCATTTTTGTTGTCATTGTCAATGTCTAATAAATTAACACACTTTTTGCGTCCGTCGGAAAAAATCATTACGCTGTCTATCTTGTCGGCAGAAATACCATCAACATTCTTATTCCAAAGAAGCTGCCCAGCTTGATTATAAGCATACAAAACTGAGTGTTTTATTTCTAATGAAGCCGGATTAGTATCTTTTACAAAGTCTTTGAATGTTGTTACAAGAAAAGAAGCTGCCATAACACAAACAGCGGCAAAGCTAAAAGATGTGACGGGATATGTTTTGATTAGTCTATAAATGTTCTGCAAAGAATAAATATTCTTCTTAGTAATTATTTCTGCATTACCGTTAAAGATTTGTACAGCGCCGTTTTTATCTCTAAGCAATTTTCTTTCTTCCGGCTCAAGTTTACTCTTTAACTTTTGAGCAAAATTGTAATCAATATCGGAAAGCTCGGTGAGGCTGCTTTCCTCAAGTTCATTTACCGATTCCAAATAAAAGGAATATAGTTCTCTGCAATGCCCGCACTCTTTTAAGTGAGTTTTAACCGCAAGCACTTCTTCATCAATAAGAAGACTCTTATCTATTGCAAATTTTTCTAATATGTTTTCATCAATATGTTTCATGTAATATAGATTGACCCGTAATAAATGCTTTGCAGATTAAGCCTGCGCAAAAATATAATTAATAAATTTTTTCTTTGTCTCTTTAATTAAGTATTCGAGTTTGGTTTTAACAAAATTCGCATAATCGCTTTTACTTATTTTGTAGTGAGTATTAAAGCGTTCATAAAGAGCATCGATTTCTTCACCATGATTAATCCATGTATCAATTACATCTTTAATAACCAATCTAAGCGCTCCGGCTTGTTCTTTGTTTATTTTATTCTTTAAATAATAATCAAGATAAATTTTCAGTTCAATTTCGTGAGTAATTTTATTCCTTATTTGGTTTAACTCAACAGCCTCATACTCAAAGTTCCCGCCTAATGTAACTTCTTCAAGCAAGTCATTTTTCGTTTCGTAACCGTAGTAATCCTTAAACAGATTAACAACATCGTATAACGATAATTCCGAAACCGACCCATAATATTCTTTTGTAACTTCCAACAGGGTATTTAATAAATCTCCCGTATTGTTTTTACCTTTAGCTTTTTTAATGAACTCAAATTTTAATGTGTCAATATCCGCATCGTGTATTCTATCATCCAAAGTAGTAACATTAAAACGAAGTTTATAGCCAATTGGTAAGGAAGCTAATTCTATTCCTTCTATTTTTCTTACGGTTTCTTTAATATTTCTTGTAATTCTAAAACCATTGGGGTCCCACTCGGCGTATAACCCGGCAATTTGTTTATCGGCAACTACAGCAAGAAATTTTTTATAAGCCATATAGAATTCGTGACTGGCAATATGTTCTATTTGGCTATTAAGAGAGCTGCAAAACTTCTTTAGTAAGTAAAATGAATCGTTTTCTTTTCTACTAAATATTTCGGATAAGCAATCGATGGCAAGATCGGATAAATCAAATCCAAATTTTTGGCAAAGGGGAAGTATATGAGGTTTAGTTTTTCTTATGTGTACTGTAAGAATATTTCTGGAATGTTTAATTAATACCGCAATTTCTCTTTCGGATGGTTTTTCCTTTAAGACCCTAGTAAATGATAATTTTAAGTCACTGAAATATTTCTGCTTACTTTCCGTCATATACCCCGCAGTAAAATTAGAGCCAGGTAAGAATATTTTAGGATTCTATAGCATTAATATATAGCATAGTCCTATTTAGTAAAAGGGAAAAATTGTTGTCAGAGAAAACAACACCCATGTCAGTCATTAAATTCAATCGTTAATAAACTTCATCATGAGTCCTATATCAATTAAGACAATATCCGGTTCTTCGCTGATGTGATTTTTTGCGAGATTAAAAACAATTTTCAAGTTATAATCAATAGAGCAAGCCCAGCTTCCTACTAAATCGCCTTTTAGTTTGTGAGTCTTAAGATTTGCAGAAAAAGGATTCTCGCTTAGTTCTTTAAGTGTAGCTATAATAACATTGTAATGTGCTGGGTATTTTTTTACTGTTCTCTTGAATCCCCTTTTAAAGGAGGAAGTCCAATAAATATTCATAATTCGTTTTCAAGTTCTCTTAGCAAATCATCAACTGTACCGGTTTTTGCTTTTCCGCTGTTATATTCTACCATACTCTCTTTCACAGAAACAGCAAGTTCTTTTCTTCTTTGTTCAATTATCCGCTTTTTTATTATTTCGGCAAGCATTAATTGTTCGTCGGCTGGAAGTTTAGAAATATTATCAAGCATATTATCGAAAGACATTACGTTTTCCACGGGGTGTCCTTTTATTTTGTCTTAACTTATTTATTCATTCAGTAAAGTTCAATTTTTTCTTTAATGGTATGGTTTATACGAAGGGACAGAATTAGTTCCGTCCCTTTTGCAAAATTTAATCAGCCATAAGCAAGCAATTGAGGCTGTGTTTACAATATCCAAACCTTTCAAAAGGTGCAAATCATTTAATCTTCATAGGTCAGATTTTTTTAGCATTTCTAAATTAATAATCCATCAATAGAAATATCTTCATCTAGAACAGTCCATGAGATACCATAGCCGGATGATGAAATAGTAAGCCTTGTCCTTTGTTCATTTGTAGCTTTTTTAAGAACTTCTGATATGACACCAAGCTTAAAAGAGCAATTCCCATTGTCGATTTCAATAGTCATGGAATCACAAGTAAAATTAATACTGCTGATGTTATGTATTTTACTCATGCCTAATGCCTTTATAACTATTGCCTATTTATTCAGCCATTAAACAAGCAATTGCAGCCGTGTTAACAATATCATCTACAGAGCAGCCGCGACTGAGATCGAAGAATGGTTTTTTCAATCCTTGATTTACCGGACCAATAGCTTCAGCACCGCCGAGACGCTGAGCAATTTTGTATCCGATGTTTCCTGCATTCAAATCCGGGAACACTAAAACATTAGCACGACCGGCAACTTCGCTGCCCGGAGATTTTTTCTTGCCAATGCTTTCCACAATAGCAGCATCAAACTGTAATTCGCCGTCAACTTTAATATCAGGTCTTCTCTCTTTTACAAACTGAGTTGCTTGACGAACTTTATCAACAAGTTCATGCTCAGCACTTCCCTTTGTAGAGAAAGAAAGCATTGCTACATAGGCTTCTTCACCGGTAAGCTTTTTATGATTATCAGCGGTAGAAATCGCTATATCAGCTAACTGGCTAGCATCTGGATTTGGATTTACTGCACAGTCTGCAAAACTGTAAACTCTATCAGGATAAGCCATCAAAAAGAAACTGGAAAGGATTGACATACCGGGATTTAGCCCGACGCAGAAGATTGAAGCGCGAGTTACATCTGCCGTTGTAGCAAAAGAACCCGAAACACTTGCATGAGCTAAATCTTCACGAACCATCATACCCGCAAAGAAAATGTCTCTCTTAACTGTTTCGCGAGCTTGCTCAATTGTAACACCTTTATGTTTTCTTTGATTATAAAAAATATTTGCAAAGTCGCTTAGCTTTTCTGATTTGTCCGGGTCAATAATTCTTATTCCTTGAAGATCAACACCAATTTTTGCGGCATCGCTTCGTATTTTGTCTTCGTTACCTATTGTAATAACGGAAGCAACCTTCTCTTTAGTTAAAATTTCTGCAGCTTTCAAAACACGTTCGTCATGCGATTCGGGAAGAACAAGAGTTTTCTTTCTTAGCGCAGCTTTTTCTCTGATTTGTTTCAGCAATAATATTTCAGCCATTTTCTATCCATAATTGTTAAAAATTTGATGACAAATATAAAGAATTTGCCATCTCTAATCGGTTCGCTTGCAACAAAAATATATGATTGAATTTGGTTACGGATTTAGGAATATTGTAACAACTTGATTTGGCAGATAATCTTGAACGAGCCTCAAAATAGAAATCTCAAATTGTTTGCAGCATTAACCTTTGCTGCGGTTGTAATGGCATTAATCGCCTATAAATATATTGATATTCTGGCTCTGCTTGCCGTATCAATACTTATCTCAATGATTTTTAATCCGGTTGTGGATTTTTTAGAGCAGCGAAAAGTACCTAGAGTGATAGCCGTGTTATCCATATTTATTATAACCGGATTATTACTTTTTACCATCGTCTCAATTTTATTGCCAAAACTGATTAACCAATTTGAAGCAATCGCGAATTCGATGAATAATGAGACAATGATGAATTCGATTGCTCAGTTTGAACAGATCATAAAAACAAGATATCCTTTCTTAAGCTCAATAAACTTTGCAGAGAAAATTTCCTCGATTATGAACGAAACTTTGCTAGGCTGGATTAATAATCTTAGTTCATTTGTACAAGGTGTTTTTTCTTTTCTCGCCGCAATTGTGATTGTTCCGTTTATGACTTTCTTTTTGCTTAAAGACAGTCAAAAACTTATGCATGGTATCCTAAATCTGATGCCCAATAAATATTTTGAAGTATCCTATAACGTTTTGACAAAAATTAGTTTCCAGCTTAGCAGATATGTCCGTGGATGGATTCTTGATGCTGCAATTGTTGGTATTCTTTCGGGTACCGGTTTAGCTATTCTAGGAATTAACAACGCAATCTCAATCGGCTTTATTGCCGGAGCGGGTCATTTAATTCCTTATTTCGGTCCAATTATCGGCGGACTTCCGGCTGTGATTATTTCCATTATACAGTTTGGCAATCTATCCATGCTGCCCAGTTTGTTATTAATGTTCGGGCTTATCTATACTCTCGATAATGGTTTTATTCAGCCCAACATTTTTTCTAAAAGTACCGATATGCATCCGCTTTTAATCATTCTTTTAATTTTGGTGGGAAGTCAAACTTTAGGATTATTAGGAATGCTTCTAGCAGTTCCATCAGCAACAGTAATCAAAACTGCTGTTAAGGAAATTTATCTTGGTTACAAGAATTACAAAATAATCAGCCTTTGAATTAACTCTTCAACTTTACATTGAATATCGACCCTACTTTAGATACCTTTTGAAAAACAATAAGTGCTAATATGAAAATTAAATTTATTGGAGCCGCACAGACAGTAACCGGCTCTATGCATCTAATTCAAACCGAATCATCTACTTTTTTACTTGACTGCGGTTTATACCAAGGTAAGCGTAAAGATGCCTACGAGATCAATAAAAATTTCGATCAGTTCAATCCAAGCGAAATTGATTTCGTTATTCTTTCTCATGCTCATATTGATCATGCCGGCAATTTGCCAACGCTTGTTAAAAAAGGATTTGATGGGAAAATCTATTCTACTTTTGCTACGCGTGATTTATGTACTATTATGCTTCAAGACAGCGCTCATATTCAAGAGAAAGATGTTGAGTATGTTAATAAGAAAAGAAAACGCGCCGGCAAAAAACTCTTTGAACCACTTTATATTCTAGATGATGCTTTGGAAGCATTAGAAAAGTTTGTTGGCATAAACTACAGACAAGAGTTTAAGATAACACCCGAAATATCACTTACATTTTTTGATGCCGGACATATTCTTGGTTCTGCAATCGTTTTCTTGAAAGTAATTGAAAATGGTAAACTGATAACTCTTGGGTTCTCAGGTGATTTGGGTAGACCTCACTTGCCAATTCTTAAAGATCCAGAGCAAATACCTAATGTTGATTACTGGATTTGCGAGAGTACTTATGGAGGAAAAACTCACGATAATCCGCTCGATTCCGAAGATCAGCTTGCCTCTGTTTTGAAGAAAGCAAATACAAGAAAATCAAAGATTATAATACCCGCATTTAGTGTGGGCAGAACACAAGAAATAGTTTATGCGCTTCATAATATTTTTGAAAATAATAAAGCTGAACGAATGCCGGTTTATGTAGATAGTCCTCTTGCTGTTAATGCTACTACGGTATTCCGGCTTCATCCGGAATGTTTTGATTCCGAGACCATGGCATTTATTAGAAAACATGAAGATCCGTTGGGCTTTAACAAGCTTACATATATTAAAGATGTTGAAGATTCAAAGCAGCTAAATTTTATTGATGGACCATGCGTAATCATATCAAGCTCAGGAATGGCGGAAAACGGAAGAGTGCTGCATCATCTTGCAAACAATATCGGCAACGCTAACAATATTATTTTAATGGTTGGCTATGCTGCCGAGCATACTCTTGGAAGAAAATTAATTGATGGAGAAAAAGACGTTCAAATATTCGGCGATCCATACCATGTTAAAGCGGAAGTGATTGTGCTAAACTCATTCAGCGCACATGCCGATGCCGGCGAACTTTTGGAATACAGCAGCCGGTTCGATAAACAAAAGATGAAGAAAATATTTCTTGTTCATGGTGAAACCGAGCAGCAACAAGCATATAAACTAAAATTGGAAGAAACCGGTTTTAAGAATGTATTTATTCCGTCGCGCGGACAAACTGAGATTCTACAATAAGATTTTCAACTATCGGCACATTAGAACTTCATGATTAAAAAAATCTTAATACTTCTAATTATAATTTCTTCTTCGGTTCTACATGCTCAGATAGGTAAGGATAGTCTGCTTTTTTCTACACATGGATATGCCGATAAAATTATTGTTAACTCTTACGAGAAGCAATTAAACACCCACAACTTCAACACGCTGCTTAAATACAGCTTTTTAGGAAACAATACTTTTTTTGGAATAAAAGAAAATTTTAACTCAACAATTATTAATACAAGCAGCAAGAATATTAAAGATGAGCAATACCTCTGGGCCATGGGGCAATATTCATTCAATGATAATTTCAAGCTCGGACTCCACTTCAACAATAACATTTATTCGGATGATAGAAACGTAGGATTAAATAAAGCATCTTTGCTTACTTCTTCACTATTCCTTAAATATCTTCCAACCAATAAAATTCATATAACACCATTTGCCGGCTTTGAGCAGAACAATCAAATTGGAGTAAGCGATGTCGGCTTGGTTTATGGTGCGGAAGCAAATATTGACCGTTATGATCTTGGTGATTTTGAGTTGAATTCCTTATTTAAACTTCACAATGAGGATATTTCTCCAAGAAAGAATTCACTTCGTATTCTCAGCATCGATTTAAAGAATGACTTCGAAGAAAATTTCAGCAATACTATTTCTGCATACTATTCTCAGCAGCGGCGCGATTTTTATTTCGTTGCAGATCAAATCACAGCAAATGAATTTGATATTACAAACAACATCCAGAGCAGAACAGAATCCAGTTATTTTATACAGGATAGAATCCGCTTCATCCCCGGAACGTCCCCTTTTGCTTTTGATGTTCAAGGAAGGATAGCCTGGCGCGGCATTGACCGTGAGACCCGATTCGTTTCTTCCAGCAACAGCGCTAATTCAAACTACGATACCAAGATTGAAGAATTCAAATTGGATTTTGCATCTGCGGCAGAGTATACAACAAACGATCTGGCATTATCTCTTCGCTTCTCATTTTCCGAAAGAGACGAAAAGCATCAGCCGGTGCGCTATGAGAGCTTGAGTTCTATAGTTTTTACAGAACGCGGAAGGCTTGAAGAACAAAAAAACAATTCTTCACAGCTTGCTAATATTTCTTTAACCAGTTTATGGAATTTGAGCTCCTCCGATAAAATCATAGTCAATCTGTTTCATAGAAAATTAAAATATGATACACCGGCCGAAGATAATTTTGATGATAGAGATGAGCTACTTTCAATAGGACGCGTAATGTATGAGCATGAATTTAACTATGCGTTCAAAGCGTTTGTTAATCTGGAAGGGAGCCTAAACAAAACCATTTATATTTTTGCCGAGCGAAGCGCGAATAACAATATCAAACGGACTTTGAAGTTCTCATCCGGCGGATTTTTCCGTGCCGGTAAATTCCTTTCGATGAATTCAGCAGAAGTTTCCGCGAACTATACAGTATTTGATTATGAAGAATTAAATCCAAATTACAGAAGCTATTCATTCCGTCAGCTCGCGCTCCGCGATTCTT
>CAZEDR010000103.1:0-10714 GCA_964510975.1 uncultured Melioribacter sp.
CGACTTCAATCGTCATGATGATACAATTGCGCCGCAAGTTCCGGGCTGGGATTCTCTTAATCACATTAACATTATTGTTGCGGTTGAAGAAAAATTTGGAGTAAAGTTTAAAAGCCGCGAACTTCTTCAACTAAAGTGTGTAGGCGATTTGCAAAAGCTCGTTGATTCAAAATTAGGTAAATGATTCTTCCAATAGCGTTCCTTGCGTTTCCCTTGCGTCCCTTGCGTGGAAAAGAGTAAAGCTTTCACGCAAAGACCGCTAAGCTAACGCAAAGCCGCAAAAACAAAACCATCCTATGTTTAATATTAATCTGCAATACATTTGGGATTTGCTAAAGTACAATCCAACTGATCCTCTAATTTTCAGCACAAGTTTGTTTCTCTTTTTGTTTTTGTTCTTCCTAGTCTTTTACAATCTGTTCGGCAAAAACAAAATGGTCCGGCTCGGTTTGTTAATTGTATTTTCACTTTACTTCTATTATAAATCGGCGGGATATTATGCCGGAATACTAGTTATCTCCGCTATAGTGAATTTCTTCTTCGCAAAGTTTATGGCTTCTACAGAAAAACTTTCTTGGAAGCGGGTTCATCTAATAATAGCAGTAGTGCTTAATCTTGGAATATTGGGTTACTTTAAATACACTAACTTTATTTACCAGATCATTTCCGAAATGAACAACGCTCAGTTCGAGCCGCTTTCAATCTTTCTTCCTATAGGAATTTCTTTCTACACATTTAAGTCGCTCAATTATGTTTTTGATGTTTACCTTGAAAATATGGAGCCCACAACTAGCTTCCGCGATTTCTGCGTGTATGTTTTCTTCTTTCCAAATTTATTAATGGGACCGATTGACCGCGCTTCCGATTTTTTGCCGCAAGTGCAAAAAGAACTTTATCTATCCAAAGAAGATTTAGGCAAAGCCACACTGTTAATTATTGCCGGCTTGTTCAAGAAAGTTGTTATAGCCGATTACATAAGCCTGAATTTTGTTGACCGTATTTTTGATTTTCCACTTCGATACACCGGTGTTGAAAATCTTTTAGCAATCTATGGTTACGCATTGCAAATCTATTGCGATTTCTCCGGCTATACAGATATGGCTATTGGAGTTGCTCTCTTACTCGGCTTCAAACTGATGGATAATTTTAATTCGCCATTTAAAGCTAACAGCATTGCCGACTTCTGGCGACGCTGGCATATTTCCCTCAGCAAATGGCTGCTAGATTATCTCTTCAAACCGATGCAGTTCAGCATGCGCTCGTTAAAAATTTGGGCTAACGTAGTTGCTCTTTTTGTTACATTTGTTATTTGTGGGTTATGGCATGGCGGCGCATGGAATTTTATTATCTGGGGCACGCTTCATGGATTTATGATGTCTTTCAGTCTGCTAGTACAGAAACCAAAACAAAAACTTTACAAGTTTCTAAAAATCAACGACTCAAAAATTTTACGTTTCGTACAAACAGTAATTACCTTCCATTTGATTGCCGCTTCGTTCATCATCTTTCGTACAAACGACATACAAGTAATCAAGGATATGTTTTCTCAAATGTTCACCTTCTTCCATGCAGAAGTATTTTTACAATTTGCAGAGAAGCTACCCATTATTTTGGGATTGATGTTAATCGGTTACATTTTGCATTTTATGCCGGTAAAAGTAGAAAACGGTTTCAGAAGGCTTATTGTTTCACTACCGTGGTTTGCTCAAGCAATATTGCTGGTTATTGTTATTTGGGTTGCTGCGCAATTTAAATCTGCCGATATAACGCCGTTTATATACTTCCAGTTCTAATAAAATTGGAGAAATCGTGCTTAACAATTTTGCGCTACGATTAAGTGCAACTGCCTTATGTTTTCTTTTATTTGTCAGTTGCGAAAGATCTGTATTTACCGGATATGAAGAACCGGCTGCGATTGAGAATTGTAAAATTTTTATTGCTAGTGATCCTTCAAAAGCTTCAATATCACGGCTGTGGAGTTTTGAAAAAGGGAAATCTATAATGCTATTTTTTTCATCTTTGACTATTGATTTAAGTCTGCTGATAAATTGGTTAATAGTATTACAAAATTCAAAAAGGAATATTTTTGACAGTAGATTTTTCAATTGTAATTCCTTCCCAATATGAGCCATAATCCTTCATCTTTCTCAAAATTTACATAAATTAAGGTGGCAGAAAGCCAAATAACGCAATTTTTCGACGGCTTGATTTTTGCACGTATTGTTACTTAAATAAAACAAGAATATGCTTCCAAGAAAAATTTTTCTAATCATTTTTGTATTAATTGCGCCGCTCCTTTTTGCACAGCAAAAAGCAAACATTGCCGACGGACTTAAAAGAACCGCGCTTTCTCATATGGGCGCCGGTAGATATGGTGAAGCAATTGATCAGCTAAACAAATTTATAACTGCACTTCCGCAAGAACCGGAAGGATATTATTTACGTGCGCAGTGTTTGGAGAAACGCCAGTCATATGAACCGGCAAGATTAGATTACAGACGCGCAATAAGAATCCAAACCAATGCAACACAACGTGCAAAGTACGAACAAGATTTACAGAAGATGCTAACAGTGTGGTATGCAATTCTAAACAAAAAAATTGAAGGCCACAGACGAGAAATAGCAATTGATCCAAACAAACCCTACAACTATCTAGAAATAGGAAAATCTTATAAGTGGATGGAAATTTGGGATAAAGCGGAACAATGGTACGATGAATATTTGATGCGAGATGATAATGCTTCTCCGGATGAAATTTTACGTTACACTGAAATCTTGGCTAAAACCGGCAGCCTTGTAAAAGGGGAAAAAATTCTTAAGAAGTACACCGACCGCTATCCTCAAGACTGGCGTTTATGGAGTCGCTATGGCTACTTCACTTTATGGCTTGGCAAATATCAAATTGCAAAAAAAGCTTTCGAAACAGCTCTTTCCTACAAGCCATTCTTCAAAGAAGCCGAAGACGGGTTAGATATTGTTAACAGTCAAGCATACCTAGTACAAGAAGATAAGCGCGCTTACGAAAAAGAATACCCGATTGATAGATTCTATAGACTTTTACGCAGAAAGCCAAATGATATTGAGACTAGATTTAAACTTATCGATGAACTATTTAATGCCAATAGGTTAGAAGAGGCATACGAGCAACTTAAGATTATCGGTGTTACTAAAAGTGAGGATGACAGATATAAAGAAAAATGGAATCTGGTTACCGCTTATAGAGACAGTGTTTATCACGACAAACTGAACAAAGCGAAAGCAACACTGCTACTAAATGAATATGATAAAGAAGCTCTAAAGACTATTGCAAACTATTATGATTTTCTCCAGAATTATGATAGCGCTATGGTTATGCTGGATAAATATTTTGAAAAATATCCGGACGAGCAAGATCAAGAATTACGTTTTCGATACGCTAAAATATCTGCTTGGGGACGCGATTTTGATAAATCAATTAACATCACAGACAACTTGTTGGTTAGCTACCCTAACAATTTGGATTACCAACTTTTTAGAGCACAGGTATCCGTTTGGACAAATAGGGACGCAGATATAGCCGAGAAGTATCTTGATAATGTTTTGCAAGCAAGACCGAATGATTTGCAAGCGATTATTTCCAAAGCTTCCTTGATTCTGATCAAACAAGATTTTGAAGGTGCGCAAGCACTTGCAGATCAAGCTAAAGGGATTGATCCAAACAATGATGACGTTATAAAACTTCAATCTAATATTGATTGGCAAAAGATGCGCGCAGAGGAAGAAAAACTCTATGCAATTCTAGAACTAGGAAGACAGCGTGTTCAAGATGGCGACCCCGCCGGGGCAATTCAGTATTATGAAGAATACATGGGCAAAACCGACGCAAACGATTTGATCAAAAAAGAATTTGGTGACGTATTATTTGCAGCTAAAGATTATAACCGTGCTCTAGATACATATAATCAGCTTCTGACCGGCGCTGATAATTACGAAGCACAAATGCAGCGTGCAAAACTTTTTTATGCAATGGGAGATTCGGTTAGCGCAGTAAGTGAATTCAAACAGCTCGTTAAAAAAGATTCTGCCGATTTTGAAGCCAACCTATACTTGGCAGATTCATATGCAAAGATGGCCGAGAATGATTCTGCACGAACAATCTACAACACGTTATTAGATACATGGCAACTAGATTCAACGCAGACCAAAATGGTTACTATGCGGAAAGGCTGGCTTCCGGTAACGGGCATCCAGGCAATTTTTGAAACATTCCCAAACTATGTCGCTTTAGCCCCTTCAGTAATTTATTATGCCGATAACTTGAGTTTTAGGATGCTTGCGGCGAGCGCAAGACTTGATCTCGGTTTAACAAGGTTTCTTTCGTTCGGAGTTTCTTTTGGACGAACTCAATTAAAAGCTAATGCTGCAAGTTTAGACCAAGATATTATTGATACGATACCGAATTTTTATACCGATCAACGCTTTACAACTTTTAAGGGGCATGTGTTTATTAAATTCTCAGAACAATTTAATATGGGAATTGGTGCGGGACGGAGTAATTCGCAAGGATATTTTTCTCGCGACGAACAAGATGCATTTTTCAAATTTGAGAGACGCGACACCGCCAGCGTTACACTTCAATATCAAAATTCGGATGCTTCACTAATTCTCTATTCCCCCTATTTAATTAGCATTCGACAAATGGCTCGCCTTTATAAACTGCAAGGTTATTACCGGCACAGAGATGGAATGAAGATAGAAGGGAGTTTTCAATATCTTGGCATTGATGATGGAAATGAAGGAAATGATTTTTATTTAAGATTGGGCAGATATTTCTATAAAGATTTAATTGTTGGTTATGAATATGCATATGATAACTTCAAATGGAAATCGCCATATTATTATTCGCCGAGAAATTTCGAATCGCACAGTATTTGGCTTGATAATGAACTTGATCGGAAACAAAATCTTCGTGTAACAATCGGGGGTAAACTTGGAATCATCCCGCAGAATAGTTTAATTGTTCTCGAGGGGCATTTCAACGGCGAATACAAACCAATGCCAAACTTACTTATATCCGGGCGGGTTGGAATTGGAAGCACTTCACGTGATAATTCCAGTTATCGGTTTTTCTCCGGTCAGCTTTCAATCTACTGGACAGTGTTCTAAAATCAATTACTTAATTCACCTTACACAAAAAAGGAAAGATTTGCCACGAAGGCTCGAAGACACTAAGATTTCACAAAGTAAGACATAAATATTGTGAGGATTTTGTGCCTTAGTGTCTTAGTGGCTAAGTTTTTTCAAGTTAGTTGCGTAAGGTGAGTTACTTAAGCAGATAGAATTCATGGAGTAACTTTGAAGAAAATTTTTCTTTTTACATTGCTATTATTTGTTTCGAGCTTTGCTCAGGAAATTACTTTCTCCGGCGAAGCTAAACCGGCGGGAATTATTATAGCTAAAGGGGAAAACATAACTTCCGCTATGCTGAATAAGCAAAAGCTGCTGGTTGATAATGATGGAACATTTGTTTTTGGGTTCGACCGTGATGCTAAAGGGAAATTCATTCTTCGCGTTAAACAGAAAAGGCAAAAAGAAAAAATCTTTACTTACATATTAGAACAAAGAGAATATGAAAAACAGTCGCTCTCTTTACCAGGTAAATTTGTTAACCCACCTAAAAGATTCTTAAAACAAATAAAGAATGAAACTGTTAAGATGAAAAACGCCCGCGCAAAAATGGCTGGAGTTAAAACTGCATACTACAAAGATGGATTTAAACTTCCGGTTGACAGTGTGGAAGTAACAGCCCAATTTGGCGGGCAGAGAATTTTAAACGGGCAAAAGAAGAAGGAGCATAACGGAATCGATTTTGCGGCTGATGAAGGAGATTCTGTTTACGCTATAACTGATGGAATTGTTCGTTTAGCCGGAGAAAAATATTACTACAACGGCAACTTCGTTTTGTTAGATCATGGGCAAGGTTTAAGCAGCGTTTATCTTCACCTTAGTAAGCTTCACGTAAAAAACAATCAGATGGTAAAGAAGGGAGAACTGATTGGTGAAGTCGGCGCAACCGGAAGAGCGACCGGACCCCATCTTCATTTAGGAATTCAATGGTACAAGAAAAGAATTGATCCGGCTAATATCTTGAATCTGGATTTAGAGCAGCTCGCTGATTGAGTCTAACACCTTAACGCCAAGTGTTTCCAATCTTTTTTTATCGTAATGCCCGCTTGAAAGTAAAACGCAATCCGCACCCATTTCTGTAGCTACTTCAAAATCATGTTCGGTATCACCAATCATTAATGTTTCCCCTTTCCCGTTGCCAAGCTTTTTAATAAGCTGTTGTCCAAGATGAAGTTTTCCCGCAGCGTAGATATTGTCTAATCCAACTATATGTGAAAAATATTTTGTCAACCCGAAGTGCGCAGACAATTCATCGAGAGTGTGCTGGCTATAAGCAGAAAGAATTGACTGCCCAATTCCGAGATTTTTTATTTTCTCCATTACTTCTACAATACCGGAATAAACGTTGCACTCAAATTTGCGCTGTTCGTATCCATCCATCCATTTTTTGCCAACTATTTCAAAAGACTCTTTCTCAAAATCGAAGCCGAGAGCCGCATAATAGTTTTTAACCGGGATAGTAAAGATGTTTTTGTATTCATCTTTAGTAATTGTTTTAAGATTTCGCTCCTTTAAGAGCCCGTTGATCAGTTCGACACACAAATCGACATCGTTAAGTATTGTGCCGTTCCAATCCCAAATAATATGTTTATAGTTTTTAATCATGGTGCGCAAATTTATTGGAAATATTTCGGAAAGTGAAATCTGGGCTTATAAACGAGAGAATCGCCACTTATTTAGCAACAATATAAGACCTATAACAACAATCTCACTTTAATTCCCGTGCAATAATATCGATTATAAGTAGTTAGTAGCTCTCTTACGCAAGAACCAGAATGAAGATTTTTCTCTGTGATTCTCTGTATTTGCTCTGTGCTTCTCTGTGATATTTCTGGGTTTTATTACACAGAGTGCGCAGAGTAGATGTCGCATAATTAATGTTTAATAATAAATAGCCCACGGATGACACGGATTTAACTGATTTTCACTGATATATTTTTGATTTATTAATTTATGCGACATCCACCAGAGGAGTCACAGAGTTACACCGAGATAAAACTTTTGCGTATGGTGAGTTATTTTCGCGGATGACGCGCTCGCCTTGCTTCGCAGTCGAAGCGGGGATTTAACAGACGCTTCGGTACACTCAGCACATGTTTACACTGATATATTTTTGATTCATTAATTACGCGACATTCTCCTAAAGGGACTTGGGTTTATTTGGCATTCTTTACTTATAGATATTTTATCCTACGGGATTTTTAGCTCCGTTAGGAGCGGCATATCTGTAGAAAAATGAACACAGTATTTATTAAGTCCCTTTAGGGTCGGTATAAAACAATTCACCAATTAGGTGAATTTTATTGCTCATTAAATACACCATCATGTTAATATTTTTCTATCCTAGTATTTCCTACATCGGGATTGAGGGGGTTACAAAAAGGGACAGTTAAAGCTGTTCTTCTTGTTTCTGCAAATCATATTTCAAAATGATGCTTGCTAATACAAAATTAGTCTCTTAGTTTGCAATAGTAATCATTCCCTTTCCTCCTTTAACCTATTTTAAGGAGGTGTAAAATGAAAGCTGTTACTTCATACGAAAAAGCCCGCATCTATATTCAGAGAAGTTCAGAAGAAGATTTAATTGCACAAAGGAGAAGACAAAATCCGGGTCCGGTAATAACTATTTCCAGAGAAACCGGAATTGGCGCCGGTGCTATTTGCCAAAGATTAACGGAATATTTTAATTCACGAGCAATTGAACATTACGACGACTGGACCTACTTCGACAAAGATTTAATGGAAAAAGTGATGCAAGACCACAATTTGCCAGATCATTTTAAAAAATTGTTAAGTGAACAGACTCCGGCAAAAATGGATGCATGGTTCGGAGAAATGCTGGGCATCTCTCCTTCCAGACTGTCGCTGCTTCATAAAACTTCCCAGACAATTAAAAGTCTATCTTCGTTTGGGAATGTTATTCTTGTAGGGCGCGGAGCCAATATTATTACCGCCAAATTCGATAACGCGTTTCATATTCGTTTAGTAGCACCATTTGGCCACAGAATTGAGACTGCCATGCTTCTCTACAATCTTGATAAAAAATCTGCTGCAGAATTTATCAAACACGAAGATGAGGCAAGAAAGCTTTACATCTTAAAATATTTTCACAAAAACATTGAAGACCCCCTTCTCTATCATGTAATTATCAATACTCAGTTTTTCTCCTTTGAAGAAATCGCCACAATGATAGGGCAATGTGTGATTAAAAGGTTTCCAAAATTTTTTCTTTCGCGTTTTGCAACGGTAATTGAGAACTGAGCCGGATTACAACAGAATCTGTTGATTTTGAGAGAAGTAATTCTGTTTGCAAAAAAAGAGCAAGAAATATTTATCTTGCTCTTAAATTTCTATACTTCTTAAAAAGACACCGGATTAGTTATGAAAAGTAAATGCCTACTTATAACCTTACTACTAGTTTTATTCGTTAACCTATCATTTGCTCAGCAAGATAAACTTCGGAAGATTGATTCTTACATTGCATCAGCTATGAAAGATTGGAAAATGCCCGGATTTGCAGTTGCAATTGTTAAGAATGATTCAGTTGTTTTTTCTAAAGGTTACGGCGTTCGCGATATTAGAACCAACGAACCGGTTGATGAAAATACTTTATTTATGATTGCTTCTTGTTCCAAAGCTTTCACTACTGCATCACTTGCAACTTTAGTTGATCGCGGAAAAATTAAGTGGGATGATCAAGTAATTAAATATCTTCCTTCATTTCAAATGTATGATACTTGGGTTACAAAAGAGATGACGATTCGCGATCTTGTAACACATAGAAGCGGCTTAGCAACTTTCAGCGGAGATATTCTTTGGCTTGGTTCAACTTATGATGCTAAAGAAGTAATTCGCCGCGCTCGTTTTCTGAAACCAACTTCAAGCTTCCGCAGCAAATACGGATACCAGAATATTATGTTTAGTGTTGCCGGATCAATCATTCCGGTTGTTACAGATACAAGCTGGAGCGATTTTGTTAAAGCTCATTTTTTCAAACCGCTTGGGATGAACAGAAGCGTTACATCAATTCCGGAAATGAAAAGTGAAGGCAATTTTGCTTTCCCGCATAAGATTGTAAAAGAAAAAGTTATTCCATACAACGATTTCTGGTCTATTGAAACCGTTGCTCCGGCCGGTGCAATTAATTCGTCGGTTGCAGATATGTCACAGTGGATTCGCCTTCAATTAAAGAAAGGCAAATTCGGTGATAAACAAATTTTCAGCGAACAACGGTCAAATGAAATGTGGTCCAATCAAACAGCGATAGGAAACGCCAACTACGGACTCGGGTGGTTTATTAGCTATTGGAACGGAAAGAAGTTGCTTAATCATGGCGGAGGAATGCCGGGAATGATAAGCGATGTTTCAATTATTCCGGAAGAAAATTTTGGTCTCGTTATTCTCAGCAACACAGAAAGCGGCATGGTCACTGCAATCAGAAATTATATTATGGAAGTCTTAATAAACAAAGAACCTAAAGACTGGAACAAAACTATGCTCGAAAATTGGAAAAAGAGAATTGAAGGATTTGATAAAGAAGATAAGAGACGTGAAGAAGTTAGAGTTAAAGACACGAAGCCATCTCTTCCAATTGAAAAATATTGCGGCGTTTACGAAGACCAAATGTACGGCAAAGCAGAAGTCAGCTTGAAAGAGGGAAAATTATTTTTGCAGTTTCTCCCCTCTCCGTTTCTACGAGGAGAATTAAAACACTATCACTTCGACACATTTTATATTGATTGGGAAGATGATTTCTTAACACGCGGCTGGGTTAAATTCGAGATGAATTTTAATGCTGAGATAAAGAAGTTTACAATCGAGGTTCCGAACTCGCCGGACTTTATATTTACTGAATTATCATTCGAGAAAGTAAAATAGCTTATGAAACTAAAAATTTTATTTGTGGCGCTGATTAGTGTTTCGGTTTATGCACAATCAAGTTTTGATAGGTATACTTATAAAAACACTTCGCTGGATGTTATAACTAATCCGGCTAGCATTGTGATGGGCGAATCGTTTGTAGCTAACCGAAACAACATCAGCTCGTTCATAGAAAATCCGGCGAACCTAAGCGAGCATAGCAAAACCGGTCTGTTTTACAATATCCGCTTTCATGATTGGAATGAGTACGCAAAGAAATTTCAGTTTGCAACCGGTGGCGCAATTTTAAACTCGTCATTTGCTACAATAGGAATTGCATTCAGCCAATTTACAAGCGGTTCAATTCCGGTTCTAACGTATCAATCTTCTCCTAATTTGAATTCTGAAGAAGCAAACCAAACTTTATCGGTTTCACTTTCCAACCAGATTGCAGAAAATCTAACTCTAGGTGTTAGCATAAAATATTTCGGTCATTCAAGAACAAGTACTATGGGCTCTGTTAACGGTTTGGATTCTAAATATTCTTTTCTGTTTGATGCCGGTGCGCTTTATTCAATCAACCTCAATCCGGGTCAATCAAAAAATGTTTTTACTCTTAATCTCGGAACAGCATTTCAAAATTTTGGAACAGATTACAAAGAGAAAGATGATTACTTCGATACTGATT
>CAZEDR010000104.1:0-10650 GCA_964510975.1 uncultured Melioribacter sp.
TCATGAAAAATTCTCTGAACTTTATTATTATTGATTTGAGAAATAAAATATTATCATCATTACACATTAATTGGTATTAAATGGGTTTCAACGACAAAAGCAAAAGGCGAGTTTTAATATTTTCCATAATTCCAATTCTCTTGGCAATTCCATTTTTTACCGAAGACGTAATGTACCGCGCAATTACTGCTGTTATTCTTGTCATTTATGTTGGGTTTATTATTTTTTTGCGGGATGCTAATAAACAGGAAGAGCTTCCTCCTTTAGTTGATAATCGCCTTGAAGAACCAGCAATTTATCGAGCCGGTGGTTATGAGACAGATAGCGGGGAAGAATTCAAAATCATTTCTAAGAATAAAAACCTCGAGATAATTACGGCAGAGAACTTCAACACGCCACTTCCAAGAAGCGGCGGCGGAGATGTTTTTAAGCCAGCAGATTTCAAAAAGAATTTTGAAAGCATCGTACTCGAAGAACTTCCGGGCGATGTTAGTCAAGACGAACAATTTGGTTTTGTATTAGAAAAAATTCTAAGTGTAATTAAAGATGCTTACATGGCTCACACCGCCGCGTTCTTCTGGTACAACGCAAAAAGAAAAAGATTAACACTAGAGCGTTACGTTTCTGCTTCGACTCAGATTACAAAACAAAAATTTGAAATAGAGGATGATGTTCTCGGCAAGATCGTTTTAAAAGAGGAGCCGGAAATATTAACAGATATAACTTCCAACGCTGAAACAGACAATCTTCGCTATTACAATCAAGCACAGGGAATTAAAAGCTTCGTTGGAGTTCCTCTTTTCTATGGGAAAAATCTTACCGGCATTCTCGTTCTTGATTCGAAAATGAATGATGCTTTTGGTATTGAACAAGTTTATGCGCTAGGAAGAATTGTTCGTGTTATCTCAGTTATCATCAGCTTATTCGAAGAAAAGTTTGCTGAATCCCAGGCTGAGCAGAGATTGAAAACTCTTGTTGATATTTTTTCTTTCGATAGAAAATATGAATCCGAAAGTGAGTTATTCCAGGCAATAGAGACTGCAGTTCACGGATTGATCGACTGGGATGTTTTCACGCTTGTTACTTATGAACCGATAGAACACAAATTCAAAACAGCAAAGATCATTAACAAAACTTCATTAAAATATATCGGTCATGGATTGGAAATCGATTTAACCGGAACACTTGTTGGAAAAGCAATATTAAGCACAACGCCGGTTAAAATTGATGATACTTCCAATGCAGATATTCCCCCTCGTTTTGCGAGAAACGAAGGATTCACTTTTGATGGATCATTCTTGGCTGTCCCTCTTGTCTATGATGATCAAAATTATGGCGTGCTTTGCTTCGAGAGCCTGAAGAAGAATGTTTATTCCAATAGCGAAGTTGGGTTCATCAAAAACGCTACAAAGATTTTCGCGTTCATACTTCATTCGTATTCTTCGTTAACACTGCTGCGTTCTTTCCTCTCTCACGATATAGAAACCAAAGCATTGAATTACGATTCATTCATCGAAAGATTTACAGTTGATCTGGTAAAAAGCAAAGAACTAACTGTGCAAGGTGCCGTTGCGTTAATTAAAGTTGATGAACTTCTTGAGCAGCAAACATTATTTGAAGGAGATCCTTTTCCAAAAGTTTTTCGTGCTGTTGCGCAAATGATAAGAGAAGAAATGACCCCGATGAATCTCTTCGGGCGCATCAGCGAAAAAGTTTTTGCTGTTTACTTTTTTAATTCAGCGCCAAAAGATGTTTTCCTATGGGCAGAAAAACTGAGAATTAAAATTGCTCGTAAACCAATTGCAGTTGTTTCAAAACAATCTACATTTACCGTTTCTATTGGCGTTGCATCAACTATTGGGAAAATTGATGCTCAAGAAATTTTATACAATGCTGAACTTGCTTTGAAAAAAGCAATTGAGAAGGGCGGCAATTCTGTAAAAAGTACCAACTAGAGGAATTCCATTGAATAACTTTATTGTAATCGTTCTCGATGGAGTCGGGATAGGTGAGTTGCCCGATTCCGAAAAATATGGAGACAAAGGAAGCGATACGCTGGGTAATATGGCTGCAAAACTTGGCGGTTTAAGTTTGCCTAATCTTCAAAAATTTGGTCTTGGAAATATTAATCCGATTGAAGGTGTTGACTTAGAGGAAGCACCGTTAGCTTCCTTTGGAAAGCTAGCCGAACAGTCAGTCGGTAAAGATTCCACAACCGGCCATTGGGAACTTGGCGGTGTAATTACGAGAAAAGAATTCCCGGTTTATCCAAACGGATTTCCTAAGGAACTTGTTGATCTCTTTCTTGCTGAAACCGGTTTAAATGGAATTCTTGGCAATTGTGTTGCCTCCGGAACTCAAATTATAGAAGAACTTGGAGAAGAGCATTGCAAAACCGGCTTCCCGATTGTTTATACATCTGCAGATAGCGTATTCCAAATTGCTGCACACGAAGAAATCATTCCGATAGAACGACAATATGAGATTTGTAAAATTGCCCGCGAAAAGGTTATGGTTGGAATGCATGAAGTGGGAAGAATAATCGCTCGCCCATTCATTACTAAAGATGGAAAATTTACTAGGACTACAAACAGAAAAGATTTTTCAATTGATCCTTCCTCTCCGACAATTCTTAATTATCTCTCGGAACTTGGTGTCGAAACTTATGCTATTGGAAAGATCAACGATCTATTCAACTACAGCGGCATTAAGCATCAGCTGAAAACAAAATCGAACAATGAGGGAATTGAGAAAATTATTTCTACGAATAAAACCGTAAAGAATAGTTTTCTATTTGCGAACCTAGTCGATTTTGATGTTTACTATGGTCATCGAAATGATGCTGAAGGTTACTATAAAGCCTTACAAGATTTTGATAAACGCTTACCGGAAATTGTTGCAGCGATGGATGAAACCGATCACTTAATTTTAACGGCAGATCATGGTAATGATCCGACGGATATCAGCACAGATCATACAAGAGAATATGTGCCGCTTCTCCATTTTCAAAAAAATGTGCCGGGCAAAAATCTAGGCATTAGAGAAACCTTTGCAGATGTGGCTCAAACAGTTGCTCACTTTTTCAAAATTAACAATGGTTTGGAAGGAAAGAGTTTTCTGAATGAATAAAAATTTGAGTGATACCGAGAAAACTAAAATGAGTATTCCTTCAACGAAAGAGGATCTATTTCCGCTTATTAAGGAATTGCAAAAATTGCCGGATGAAGTAGTGGAAAAATTTTTGCAGTCCAAGGGCAAACTGGCAAATGTTGAATTTTCAATCCAACCGTTTACTAAATGAAAGCAAAGAGCGAGTTTCTTGTAGAAACCGATATCATTGTTGACCACTTAACACAAAAAGATTTATCTTACCCATCGATTTTAGAAACTGCAATGACGAAAGGCGTGTGTTTTACTTCCGTAATCACCGCATCCGAATTGTACTTTAACGCGCCAAATGATTTACAAAAAGAAGCAGTTGATTCCGTTCTTTACGCGTTAAATGTATTGGGGATTCATCCCCGTTACAGTTTGAACATTTCTGAATTTTTTAATAAAGTTGCATCCACGCGAGATGCTCTTGTTTGTTCACTCGCAAAAAATAATAAACTGCCAATCCTTACCGGAGAGATTGAGCGTTTTAAGAATAGCGGAATCAAATTAATTTCACCCAAAGAATTACGAGGCTAAATTGTTACTAGGAAAAGTTATCGGTACTGTGTGGTCAACAAGAAAAGATGAAGCACTTGTTGGTGCAAAATTTTTGATTGTACGGCAGCTGGATCTGGAATACAATCCGAAAGATTCTACTGTAATTGCAGTAGATAGTGTTGGAGCCGGTGTGGGTGAAATTGTTATTGTCGCTCAAGGAAGTTCCGCCCGCCAAACAACGTTTACTAAAAATAAACCGGTTGATGCCGTTATCATGGCAATTGTTGATAAGCTCGATATATCGGTTAAAGACAATATGAAAAAAACGGTTGACGCATAATGTATTTGGGACAAGTTATTGGCACAATCTGGGCAACAAGAAAATATGAAGCTGTTAACGGCTACAAGATGTTGTTTGTTCAACCGATTAATTCTTTGCTTGAAAAGAATGGCGAACCGCTGATTGCACTTGATACTGTTGGCGCCGGAGCCGGAGAAATAATTTTCTATGTCACTGCTAGTGAAGCCGTTATTCCTCTTGATGTTGATATGGCTCCCGTTGATGCAACCATTGTGGGGATTGTTGATTCTATTAACGTAGATCGTAAGTAGGAGGTTGTTTGAAAATCTCAAAACAATTCACAAACAGAGAAAGTCAGTCGCTAGATAAATATCTTCAAGAAATTGGTAAAGTTGATCTCTTAACACCGGATGAGGAAATTGAACTCGCAATACGGATTAGACAGAATGATAGACTTGCACTCGAAAAAATAGTAAAGGCCAATCTTCGCTTTGTAGTTTCCGTAGCTAAACAGTATCAGAATCAAGGGCTCTCGCTCGGCGATTTAATTAACGAAGGCAATCTTGGATTGATTAAAGCCGCTCATCGTTTTGATGAAACTCGCGGATTCAAATTTATTTCTTACGCCGTTTGGTGGATTCGCCAATCAATTCTTCAAGCGCTTGCAGAGCAGTCAAGAATTGTTCGCTTGCCGCTTAACAGAGTTGGTGCGTTAAATAAAATTGGAAAAGCTTACAGCAGTCTAGAACAAGAATATGAACGCGAACCAAGCGCGCAAGAATTAGCGCAAGAACTTCAGATGGATATTTCGGAAGTTTCAGACACGCTTAAAATTGCCGGCCGCGCAGTATCAATGGACGCACCGTTTACTCAAGGTGAAGAGAATCGCTTACTTGATATTTTAGAAAGTGATGAAGAGCCTTCGCCCGATCAAAAACTGATGAATGAATCTCTGAAGAGAGAAATTGAAAGAGCGCTTTCTACTTTATCGGAACGTGAAGCTGAGGTAATCAAACTTTACTTCGGTTTGAGCAAAGAACATGCAATGACTCTTGAGGAGATTGGTGAAAAATTTCACCTTACACGTGAGAGAGTAAGACAAATAAAAGAAAAAGCCATCCGAAGACTGCGCCATGCTTCGCGTAGTAAAAATCTTAGAGCATACTTAGGATAACCTTAGAATGAATCAACTTTTCAAAAAAATTATTCTGGGGATTATCAGCTTTTTGCTAATTTCTGCATGCTCTCCTTCATCAAGCGCGCAGCGTTACGGATCGAAGAAAGAAGTTGCCGCACAACAAAAGAAGAAAACCACTCCTAAGAAAAACACCAAAACAACTTCAAAGAAAGCTGATGAACCAAGAGTTGTTGAAGAATCTTTGCCCGATTCTACCGAAGAAGAATTTGATGAAGCTCCGCCTCAAGAAAGTATAATCGATCGAAAAGAATTTATTGCCAATTATAAGAACTACATCAATCCCGATGTTCCGCTAGGTTTTCGTGAAGAGATACTTTTGCAAGTAATTAAATATTTGGAGACTCCATATAAATATGGAGGCAATACAGAAAACGGAATTGATTGTTCCGGCTTTACATTGCAAGTCTATGAAAGATCAACCAATATAAAACTTCCACGTTCTGCTAGAGAGCAGTATGCTATTGGAGAAAAAGTTGAACGTGAAGATTTGTCCTTTGGCGATCTGGTATTCTTCAATACGCGCAGAAGATCTAACCCCGGACACGTCGGAATTTATATTGGCGACGATCAGTTCATTCATTCCAGTTCTTCACTTGGCGTAACAATTTCATCACTTCAAGAGCCTTACTATAAGAAACGCTACGTTGGTGCTAGAAGAGTGGATGAAGGTGTAGAAGGACAAGAGTAAGTCCAATTAAAACGAAAATCCATTCGTAAAATCACTCACCTTATTGTTTGAAAATCAAACCGCATTCCCCTAATTTGATCACGAAATATAATTTACATGGAGACACAATGGATTACCGTATCGAAACTGACAGCATGGGAGAAATTAAAGTCCCAACAAACAAATATTACGGCGCTCAGACGGCAAGATCGTTAATGAATTTTAAGATTGGCGGAGAGAGATTCCCGGCAGAGTTTATCCGCGCAATGGCAATTGTAAAGAAAGCCGCCGCTTTAATTAATAATGAACTCGGAACACTCCCAAAAGAAAAACTTGATTTGATTCTTCTTGCCGCCGATGAAGTTATTGAAGGAAAGTTGTATGATCATTTTCCGTTAGTTGTTTGGCAGACGGGAAGCGGCACGCAGACAAACATGAATGTGAATGAAGTTATCAGCAATCGAGCAATTGAAATGGCGGGCGGCGTTCTAGGAAGCAAAAAACCTATTCACCCGAATGATGATGTGAACAAAGCTCAATCCACTAACGATGCGTTTCCAACTGCAATCCATGTGGCTTCGGTAGAAGAAATTCACCGCAGATTAATTCCAATGGTTGCAAAACTGCGCGACGCTCTCGACGCCAAAGCGAAAGAGTTTAAGGACATTATTAAGATCGGCAGAACCCACTTGATGGATGCAACTCCACTAACATTAGGACAAGAATTCTCCGGTTACGCACAGCAGTTAACTAATGGATTGGAAAGAGTTAACGATGCATTGAAGCGCTTGAGCGAAATTCCTTTAGGCGGAACAGCAGTTGGTACCGGCTTAAATACTCATCCCGAATATGCAGTTAAAGTTGCCGCAAAAATTTCTGAACTTACGGGCAAACAATTCAAAACTGCTCCAAACAAATTTGAAGCTATGGCAGCTAAAGACGCGCTTGTTGAAATGAGCGGCGTGCTAAAAACACTTGCGGCTTCGCTAATGAAAATTGCTAACGACGCGCGTTGGCTTGGAAGCGGTCCGCGTTGCGGCATAGGAGAAATCTCTTTACCGGAAAATGAACCGGGCAGCTCTATCATGCCGGGAAAAGTAAACCCTACACAATCCGAAGCGATGACAATGGTTTGCGCGCAAGTTTTCGGCAACGATGTTACAATTAACTTTGCCGGTGCAAGCGGAAATTTTGAGCTAAACGTTTTCATGCCGATTATAGCGTTCAACATTCTACAATCAATTAAATTAATTGCCGATGCATGCGAAAGCTTTACAGATAATTGTGTTGTTGGAATAGTAGCAAATGACATGAACATTAAGAAACATCTTGAGAATTCCTTGATGCTTGTTACATCGCTTAATCCGGTTATTGGCTACGATAATGCGGCTAAGGTTGCAAAGAAGGCGCACAAAGAAAACAAGACCTTAAAAGAAGCAGCAATGGAACTTGGCTTGCTTACTTCCGAAAAATTTGACGAAGTAGTTCGCCCGGAAAAAATGGTGGGACCGAAAGGATAAGTACGGTTTAGTTTTATTCACAAAAAAATAGAAGTTGTTTCGAACGTAGGAGAAATTATTTGACTTAAGATTTCTCCTACGCTTTCTCGAAATGACAGCAACAAATTTTCCCCGAAGTCATTTTTGAAACTGCAAAAACAAAGTGGTGAAAAATGAAAATTTCCGATATGCCGAGAAAGAAACTTGGTTTCTTTCCAACACCTCTTCACAAACTTGAAAACTTAACTAAGTATTTCGGCGGTCCGCAGATTTACATTAAGCGGGATGATATGACCGGACTTGCATTCGGTGGAAACAAAACTCGAAAGCTCGAATTCCTAATTGGTGATGCGCTGGCAAATAATTGCGATTGTGTTATTACGGGCGGTGCGGCTCAATCTAACCATTGCAGACAAACAGCCGCCGCAGCCGCTATGAGCGGACTTGAATGCCATCTTGCGCTTAGGGGCGAAGAAACGAATGAGTATGCTGGAAATCTTCTTTTGGACAAACTCTTCAATGCTAAAATTCACTGGTCAACCGAATTTCGCAAAGGGGAAAATATACCGCTCATTGCTCAACAATTAATGATGGAAGGAAAAAGACCTTACATTATTCCTTATGGTGGATCGAACAAAGTTGGCGCACTGGGATATGTTGAAGCAGTGAAAGAAATTCAGCTTCAGATGAAAGAAATGAATTTGAATATCAGCAGCATCGTATTCGCTTCAAGTTCCGGCGGAACACATGCCGGTTTGATAGCAGGGAAATCTCTATACAATTGTGAGACCAAAGTTATCGGTGTTCAAATTGATAAAGGGGAAGCGGGAGATAAACCTTACGATCTGCACATAGCAGATTTAGCAAATGAACTCTCCGAAGAATTTGAAATTGAAAAAACCTTTACATTGAATGATGTAATTCTCCGCGACGAATTTATAGAAAATGATTACGGTGTTGTTGGTGAACTTGAACGGAGAGCAATTAAATTACTGGCAGAGAAGGAAGGACTTCTAATAGATCCGGTTTATACGGGAAGAGTATTCGGTGGTTTAATTAGGATGATTGAACAGAAAGAATTTTCTAACGATGAGAATATTCTTTTCTGGCATACCGGCGGAACCCCGGCACTTTTTTCTTATTCATCGGAATTAATTTAGAGATTTATCTTGCGCAAAAAAAGGAAAGATTTGCCACAAAGACTCGAAGACACTAAGATTTCACAAAGAAAGACATTAACTTTATTAGGATTTTGTGCCTTAGTGTCTTAGTGGCTAAGTTTTTTCTTGTTAGTTGCGAGTGAATTGGAGAGAAAAATGAATTCATTTGACGGAGTTGTTTCACTCTTAATTGCTTGTATGGAATTAGGTTTTATTGTTAACCTTTTAATTTTTGGTAAGAAGAATCCGGTTAACAAACTAGTAATTGCTATGATAGGATTACTTTTTGGTTATCAGTTCTTGGAGTTTCTGATTTGCTTTGTTGGACTGAAACAGCAGTTTATAATTTATTTGGCATTTGCGGATATCTCATTATTGCCGCCTCTTGGTCTTTACTCAGTCTTAACATACACAGAGAAATTGGGAAAGCACCATAAGCTCATTTTTATTCCGGCGTTATTTTTTATTGTATTCTATTTGTTTGCTATCGATCAATTAGCAGTTACAAAATGTACTGTGCTTTATGCATCATATCACTATCCGCTGGGACAGCTTTACGGCGTAGTTTATTATCTGCCGATTATCGGCTCGATGATAATACTAAATAAAAAATGGGGAGGGGAAGAAGACCCAAAGAAAAAAGCGCTTACAAGAACATTCTTCTTTGGATATCTATTTACATTTTTACCCTCAATGATTTTCGCAATTTTCTTTCCAACATTTTTAACAGCGGCAGAAAGCTTGATTTGTAAAATGGCATTTGTGTTCGCTTGCTTCTTGGCTTTATTTGTATTGAGGAATAAAGAGTAATTTATGGCTACAGTGAAAATTGCATTAGTGCAGCAAAGAGCTTCGGCAAACAAAGAAGAAAATATCAGCAAAGGCATTGCAGCTGTAAAGAAAGCCGCTTCCGGTGGAGCAAACATTATCAGCTTTGCGGAATTAGCTTTCACAAAATTTTTCCCGCAGTACCGATCTGCCAAACCTTTGGATATTGCCGAGACTATTCCCGGTGCAACTACCGAATTGTTTTCCAAACTTGCCAAAGAATTAGGCGTTGTTATAATTCTAAATTTGTATGAGCAAGATGGAGAGAATACTTACGATTCCTCTCCGGTGATAGATGCCGATGGAAAAATCCTCGGCGTTACACGGATGATTCACATTACCGATTATGAATGTTTCTATGAAAAAGATTTTTACACGCCGGGCAATACCGGCGCTCCGGTTTATGAAACTGCATTTGGAATAATTGCAGTCGCAATCTGTTATGACCGCCACTATTCCGAATACATGCGCGCATTAGCCCTTAACGGTGCCCAAATTGTTTTCATTCCACAAGCCGGTGCTGTGGGCGAATGGCCCGAAGGTTTATACGAAGCTGAAATGCGAGTAGCGGCTTTTCAAAATGGCTACTACACTGCGCTTTGCAACCGTGTAGGGGAAGAAGAATGTCTTAACTTTTCCGGTGAGTCTTTTGTCTGCGACCCGGATGGAGAAGTAATTGCACGTGCCGGAATTGGAACAGATGAAATTCTTTTCTGTGATATTGATATGGAGAAAATTAACAAGTCTCACGCAAAGAGATTGTTTATGAGAGACAGAAGGCCGGAACTTTATAAAGAGTGGTTCGGAAAATAAACCGGCATTTATTAAACGAATATTGGACAAAATCCGATAAGGTTAGGTTTGTTTAATAATGCGGCTGTCTCAAAAGTAAAATTTTATCTAATAATAGCCCGCGGATAACGCAGATTTAACTGATTTTCGCAGATTATACTATTGAATATTTACTTTTGAGACAACGTCGTTATAACAAGCAAACACAAAATGGGCTTTAGCCCAAATCTTTTTCCCTAACCTTTATTTTCAGATTTATCTATAACAAAGCATTGAAGGAAGGACTATGAGCGAAACAATTTTGAATGTTTACTTGATAATTGACAACGGTTCCGTAACTGCTTTTAAAGCAAAAGCATATCAGAGCGATGAAGGAGATCATCAAAAAATTGAGTTCTTAAAAGAGCGTGCTAAAGCAGATTTCGATTCGGCATATACTTTTGATGCGCCTAGAAACAAAAAGGGGGATTTTATGCCTTACAAAAAATTCTCCAAACTGGAAAAGCAAGGCTTGCAGTATCAGCTATTCGAAGAGATATTCGAGAAGTTCAAAG
>CAZEDR010000105.1:0-10559 GCA_964510975.1 uncultured Melioribacter sp.
TTTACAACTCTACGTTCAACACTCTACACTCTTCACTCACTTCCGGTGTTTATTTTTACAGATTGCAAGCCGGTGAGTTTAACGAAACTAAAAAGATGATTCTGTTAAAATAACTAGTGCTTAGATGCTAACTTCAATGAGGTAGAATTTAAAAAGCCCCGGCATAACAAGCCGGGCTTTTTTATTGCCCGAACTTTACTTTTTTAAAACACAACTCTTATTTTCTTTTCAGATTAATTATATTGAACCGGTAAACAGAGCGCTCCGATACAATGAGAATTTTTTTAACCGGATTTATGACTAGTGGAAAGAGTACGATTGGACCGATACTTGCAAATGTACTCGGGCTTGAGTTCTTTGATCTCGATAAAGTAATTGAAGAGGAAGAACAACTCTCTGTTGTTGAAATATTTGAAAAACATGGCGAGCATTATTTTCGTGAGGCGGAATCCAAAATTCTTAATAGATTAGCAGAGAAAGATAGAATAGTTATTTCTCTTGGCGGCGGAACTATTGCTAATCAGAATAATTTTGATATGATGAGGGAGAGCGGTAAAATTATTTACCTTAAAGTTTCTCCAAACACTTTGTATAAAAGACTTAAGCATAAAACAGATAGACCAATTTTTCGTGATTTGGTGTTAGGTGACAACACGGAAGAAGAATTTTTGAAACGAATAAAAGAATTGCTAGAAAAAAGACGCGCTTTGTATGAGCGTGCCGATATTGTAATTGATACAGAGCTTACACCGCTCGGACAGACAGTTGACAGAATTGCAAAAAAAATCAAGTACATATTCCATGAAAAAAATTGAAGTTAAAGCCTCGTCTAAAAGTTACCCGGTTTATGTTGGTAACAACATCATTTCTCAATTGCCGGAATTGATTGAAAAGCATGGCTTGCACAAAAATGTTTTCATAGTTGTTGATGAAAACGTGCTGGGCTACCACTTGAAAAAAATAAAATCCATCATTACCGAGAAAATGAGAAAGGTGGTTGTGGTTGAGTTTGTTACTAGCGAAAAAAGCAAGAACAACAAATCGGTGGAAGAGTTTTACGATTGCTTAATTAAAAATGAGTTTGGAAGAGACACACTGATAATCGCAATTGGCGGCGGAATAACCGGAGACATAGTTGGCTACGTTGCTTCTACATTTAGCCGGGGTGTTCAATTCATTCAAGTACCTACAACTTTACTTGCAGCTGTTGATAGCTCGGTTGGAGGCAAGACCGGAATCAATTACGGAAAAACAAAAAACTTAATCGGCACATTCTATCAGCCGGAGTTTGTATTGGTTGATACATCTTTCTTGAAGACTTTGAAAGAGGAAGAAGTTGTTTGCGGATTAGGCGAGATTATTAAATACGCATATCTGGGTGATGATAAATTATATTCAACCTTTAGAAGTGAATTAAAACAGATATTGAAGTTAAGCCCCACGCCGACTACAAAGACGATAGAAACTTGCATCAATATGAAAGCTTCTGTTGTGCAAGCCGATGAAACGGAAAGCGGACTGCGCAAAATTTTAAATCTCGGTCATACTTTTGCACATGCAATTGAGGTTGAGCAAAATCATAAAATTAAGCATGGACAGGCTGTAATCATTGGATTGGTTTGCGCGCTTTATCTTTCACACTTCAAAGGAATAATGAAAGCCGAAAAACTGGTTAAGTATATTTCTCTTCCGTTGTTCTTGCAAGACAAAATCACGCTTGATAAATGCAACGTAGAGAATATTTACAAAGTGATGCTTCGCGATAAAAAAGGAAGGGATGGAAAAACAAAATTCGTTCTTCTTTCCGAGCCGGGCATTCTTTACTTGGATATTGAAGCCGACAAAGATTTGGTAATTCAATCTCTTGAAGAGGGAATCTGTCACTTTATTTAATATGATAACAAAGAAAACATTTTTCTTCTTCTTAGTTCTTTCTTCAATTGTGTTCTCGCAAGTAGAAAGAGAAACGCGTGCAGTTTGGCTGGCTACAAATCATAGATTAGATTGGCCGCCTCCTAGCTACAATGCCGAGAAACAGAAAAAAGCCCTCTCCGATATCTTTGATGATCTCGAATCGAAAAAATTTAATACGGTTTACTTCCAGGCAAGAAGTAACGGTACGGTTATGTTTAATTCCTCATTCGAGCCGCTTTCTCAATACATAACCGGTCAAGTTGAAGGTGAATCGAGTTACGATCCACTTAAATATGCAATTGAGCAAGCGCATAAAAGAGGAATTGAAATTCATGCGTGGATAAATACTTGCATGATTTACGGCGGAACAGAGAAAGCGATTCTTCAAAACAAAAATCATCTATCTCAAAAAAAACCGGAATGGATTGTTGAAGATGAGCGTGACGGACAAAAAACTCTTTGGGTAGATCCCGGCTTGCCCGAAGTTAGAGATTACATTTCCGATTTAATTACCGAGCTGGTTGAGAATTATGATATTGATGGTGTTCATCTCGATTACATCCGCTATCCGGGTAAAAATTTTGAAGACGATTTCTCATATCAGATTCATGGCGCGGGACTTACAAGAGATGATTTCCGGCGAAATAATATTTCTTCATTAGTAAAAGAGATTTATGAAAAAGTAAAATCCGTAAAACCATTAGTAAAAATTGGCGCCGCTCCAATTGGTGTGTATAAAAAACTTCCCGGAATGGCAGCGTGGGAAAGTTATTACGATATTTACCAAGATTCTTACAGCTGGATGAAAAGTGGAATTGTAGATTATTTGACTCCTCAGATTTACTGGAGCCTCGATGAGAATCCCCGCTTTGATTTATTAGCAAAAGACTGGGCTGCCAATTCCAGCGGACGCGGAGTTGTGCTTGGTATAGCCGCTTACAAAGAAAATGTTAAGCCCGATATCGACGATATGATTAAGCTTTCAAGAAAGTTGAAAGCTGATGGAGTTTCATTTTTTAGGTATCAGCATATTAAAGACATTGACTTTCCATTATTTCAGTATAGGACATTTCCGGCAGCGATGCCTTGGCTAAAAGGAATTTATCCTCCGACTCCAATCAATCTTTCTTCCAATGCAACAACTGAAAAGAATTTTTATTCGCTGAAATGGGAAATGGAGAAAAGCCAGAGTCCTAATGACAGTGTAAGCTATATTGCCATTTATAATCTGCCGAAAAAGAACTCCGAACCTTTGGCGGAATATTTATTTGATATTGTTCCGGCTCCTAAAACAAGTGTTACACTTGCGATTGATAAACCTAGAAAAGTGAATTACTATTTCAGTGTTAAATCGGTTAACAAACTTTGGAATGAAAGCGTTGAAGCCTCCGATATTGTCTCAATCGAAATTCCGCAGATGAAAGAATTGGCAAAACTAAACGAAGAAATTGCAAAGCCGCTGCTTATTAAAGAATCTAATAACAGCGCTATGGTCGTTCTGCAGAACAGCATGGATGAACAGATTGAAATATTTGGCGGGAAAGGGAAAGTATATTCTTTGCTGAAGAAAGAAAATGCTTCAACCGGTAAAAACATTTTTACGCTTAAAAGTGATTTTAAGAAATATGATGTTCTGAAAATTGTATTCGGAAGTTCTAAAAAAGAAGTTGAGCTTAAGCTACTTTAAATACTTTGAAACAACTCCCTTCTTAATCCGGCAATCTCATCTCTATATGTTTTCCAAAAATGATCTCCACCTTCGAGAAGTACTAATTTGTGAGGATGATTTAGTGATGTAAGTTTCTCAACCACTCTTACTTAATTGTCCGTGCTAACCCGCGTGTCATTTGTTCCGTGAAGAAGCAGAAGGGGAGTTGTGCTGCAAAGCTTTTCCGGGAAATTTAGAATGGACCGTTTTTCAAATTCTTTTTGAAAATCCACTTTGGTGTAATTCAACTTCATTCGTTCTATCAGTTTCTGCATGAAATTATTTTCGCCGGTATTGTTTTTTAATTCTGCAATTGCTCCTATTACTACTGCGGCTTTAAATATATCGGTTCGTGTTAGAGTTAGATAAGTCATTAATCCGCCGCGACTCCATCCTTCAATGCCCCAGTTGTTTGTATCGGCAAATTCCAGTTCATCAGCTAAGTGAATGAGATTTAGGACTTCATCAATGTCGCTGCCGAATTTTCTCCGGCACCATATAATGCAAGGATATTTTTTTGATTGATTCTTCGGATATGCGGATAACCATTTATTTTCAATCCGTCAGATAGATATTAATGAGGATATTTCCGTTTACAGTTTGTTAACTACAAGTTGAATAAAGTTCGTCGAGACGAGGTGCTTGATCGGCCTAGGGCAAGGCACCTCGTCCCATTATTACCGAAGCTTTAGTTCTTTTATAGCAAGTCCTATAGCAGTTTCTATCGAATACCTTTCGTTCAAATGTTCTGCAACTTTATTAATAAAGTTTTTACGGAACCTTCTTGGAACCAACACTCCATAAAACGCACGCGATAATTCTAATACTTTTTCCATGTCTAAAATCTTGTTGTTCTGTCTTTATTATCGGAAAGTTTAATTAATTTTTGAATGCAAATTATAGAAAAGGTTATTATGACGATAGAGCAAATCCGTTCTCTTTTTCCTCATCTTGATACAGATCAAGTTTATTTTAATCATGCGGCGATAGGACCCTGGAGTAAACCGGTTTTAGATAGAATCGCCGAGTATTCTACCCAGAGAAGCGGCGGAATGGTTGAAAACTTTCCCTTTTTCTTGCAGAAGAATGCAAGTGCCAGAACTAAATTAGCTAAACTACTCGGCGCTGAAACTAGCCGTCTTGCTTGGATAGATAATGTTTCCAACGGTCTTAACATTTTAGCTAATGGAATTGATTGGCAAACCGGAGACAGAATAATTCTGAATGATATAGAGTTCCCCTCTAACGTCTATCCGTTTCTCAATTTGCAAAGGCTCGGTGTCGAAATTGATATAGTAAAATCTCACAATGGAGTTGTTGATGTTGAGAATATTGAAAACGCCATAACACCTAAGACAAAATTAGTCTCAATTAGTTTGGTGCAGTTTCTCTCCGGTTACCGTGCCGATATTGATGCGATTGGAAGTTTATGTAAAGAGAAAGGAATCATTTTTTGCGTTGATGCAATTCAAGCTACCGGAGTTGTAGAAATTGATGTTGCCAAATCTCAAATAGATTTTCTTTGCGGCGGTACACAAAAGTGGCTGATGAGCTCGCAAGGACTATCTTATATTTATCTAACTGAAGAACTGCAAAGTCGAATAACACAGAAGAACGTAGGCTGGGCTTCAGTTAACGATGCTTGGAATCTACTCGATTATAATTTGTCTCTAAAGTCATCTGCCGAGCGGTTTCAGAACGGAACAATAAATGTTTTGGGAGTTTGTCTTTTTGATGCCTCACTGGATTTATTCCATGGTTTTAGAATGAACAAAGTTGAAAGTAGAATTCTAGAGAACACAGAATATTTTATTCATCAGCTTGTAGAAATTGGTATAGAGCCAATTCTTAAAAATGTTGAAACTAAAAACCGGTCTGGAATAGTTAGTTTCAAACACGAAAGATCGAACGAGATTTTTGAGTTTTTACAAAGTAAAAGAATTTACGGTGCGGTTAGACAAGGAATGATTCGTTTCTCACCACATTTTTATAACACTAAAGAAGAAATTGATTTGGTGATTAAGGAATTGAGTGGATATTTAAAATGAAAAGGTGGAGAAACAAATCAAATCATACGATGGGGGGGACGTATGACCCAATCTGAAGTCTCCACCAAACTTTATTTTTCGGGAGAATAACTTAATTCAATCTTTACGTGAAAATCTGCGCCGCTAAACAATGTGTATTTTACTTCGCCAATCGTACATTTGTAATCTTCGCCAACCATTTCAGTAACTACCTTTGAAATAGCTGATTCCAAAGACCCTACACTAACTGCTTTTAGTTTATTCTTCAGCAGTTTATCAACATCTATTGTTTTTTCTTGTCCGTTTGGCATTTTTTCTCCGACTTGAATTATTCTCAAGTCTTTTGACGACCGAAATATAAATTGGTTTTACTTTCTAATCAAGTCCAATAATTCTTTTGTTTTCGTTTCCAACAATTTTTCATCTTTTCTGGTTTCAACGTTTAAGCGCACTAGCGGCTCTGTATTGCTCATTCTGATGTTAAACCGCCATTCCGGATACTCAATGCTTAAACCGTCAAGCTCATCTAAAGTTCCGTCGCTGTATTTTTGTTTGATCACCTCAATCTTTTCCAGAGCATTGCTCACGGTCGAATTAATTTCCCCTGAACAAGGATAGGCCGCAACCATTTCCTCAACTAGCTGAGAAAGGGTTTTGTTTTCTTCAGCCATCAATTGCAGAATGAGTAAGAAAGGAATCAATCCGCTATCCGAGTAAAAATTATCGCGAAAGTAATGATGAGCGGACATTTCGCCGCCATAAATAGAGTTTACTTCTCTCATTTTTTGTTTGATAAAAGCGTGGCCGCTTTTGGAAACAACAGCTATGCCACCGGCTTTCTTAACCACATCCACAGTGTTCCAAGTTAAGCGTGGATCGTGAACGATTTTCTCTCCTGGATTTGTCTTTAGAATTGATTTTGCTAGTATGCCAACTATATAATATCCCTCTATGAAATTGGAGTTTTCATCAAAGAAAAAGCATCGGTCGTAATCGCCATCCCAAGCAACGCCAAGATCGGCCTTATGTTTATTGATCGCGTCAATTGTGGGCTGGCGGTTTTCCGGCAGTAATGGATTTGGAACGCCGTTAGGGAAATTTGAATCCGGTTCGTGAAAAACTTTTATCATCTCGACCGGTAGATATTTTTCCAATACATCAAGCGCCGGTCCAACACAACCGTTACCGGCATTCACAACAACTTTATACGGATTGATTTTTTTAGCATCATAAAATTTTTGAAGATTTGAAATGAACACATTTAGAATATCTTTCTGAATTACTTTTCCCTTTTCGGCAGCCGGTTCGCCTAATTCATTTTTTAAGATCATCTGTTCAATTACATTCAAGCCCGAATCGTAACCAAGAGGAACAGAACCGCGTTTAACAAATTTTAAGCCATTATATTCCGCCGGATTATGGCTCGCTGTAATCATTACACCGCCATCTGCATCAAGATATGGTGTGCCGAAATAAATCATTTCAGTTCCGCAGAGACCAAGATCGAATACATCACAACCGGCATCGTTTAATCCGTTCGATAAAGCATTTGCAAGTTCCGGCGAAGACTTTCTAACATCTCTGCCAATAACAATAGATTTTGCATTCAAATATTTGGCTACCGCCCTGCCAACTTTATATGCTAATTCCGGATTCAAATCTCCCGGCACTTTGCCGCGAATATCGTAAGCTTTGAAAGAAGGAATTCTTTCCATGATTTCTCCTATATGATCTCACGAAAAATAATGATTTGAATGAATAAAACTTTAGCCGCTCGGATTATTTTTTGCATTTATTTGGGTTAGTACGATTTATATCTTTCGCTCGCTTTTCAAAAAAAGGAGGTTGAAATCGAATCAATTGATACGGGTTTCCCTAGATTCATTCAGTGTAGTAACTCAAAATGTAATTCTGTTTTTCCGATAAATATACAAGTGGACATCAAACAAAATCCACTTTGCCCAACTTGCGTTGGTCTCTCTCAAATAAGGCACATCATTCAATGTCGTACTTGTCAATCAATATTAGGCCTTTTTGAAATTGAGGACATTGAAGCGCCGAACGTATTTTATGTTGAGAGATGCCAGCAATGCCACGGAACATCAGAAGATGAGCAAAAAATCCAGCCATTTATGTACCCGCATTTGATGCTATAATTTTTTTTCACACCTAGTGAACTTTCTTCACCCCTTTCGACGTTGTAACAATATATGTCACAACATCAATTTTAATTAATAACATAAAAATCTCTTGAAAGGAGAAAATAAATGAAAAAAGTAGTTCTTGCTGGTCTTCTTGTATTTGGTTTTACCTTTGTAAACGCACAAACAAAATGGGGTGTAGATAAATCACATAGCAATGTTGGTTTTTCTGTAACGCACTTGATCATTTCGGAAGTGACCGGACAGTTTAAAAGTTTTAGTGCGGAAATCGAAACAACAAACGATGATTTTACTGATGCTAAAATCAATTTTTCTATTGATGTTGCTAGCATTAGCACGGAAAACGAAGGTCGCGACAAGCATTTAAAATCAGACGACTTTTTCAATGCTGAGAAATTTCCGAAAATTACTTTTGTTGGAAAATCATTCAAGAAGGTAGAGGGAAAGAAATATAAGCTGGTTGGTGATTTCACCATGCGCGATATACCAAAGCAAATTGCTCTTGACGTAGTTTTTAATGGAACTGTTAAAGATCCTTGGGGAAACACAAAAGCTGGTTTTAAAATTTCCGGTGAATTAAACAGAATGGACTATAACGTTAAGTGGAACAACTTAATTGAAGCTGGCGGTGCTGTGGTTAGCAAGGAAGTAGCAATAAATGTAAATCTAGAATTAAATAAAGCAAAATGAAATTAGAAGAAGAAATAAAACAATCTAAGTTTAGAAATGAAAAGCATAAGCTGGCTGTAAATATTATTTATTCATACAGCTGGCTTATGAATAAACAAACTGAATTATTTGCCGAGCATGACATAACAGGAAATCAATACAACATACTTAGAATTTTGCGCGGACAGCACCCCAAACCGGCAACTGTAAATCTTCTAAAAGAAAGAATGGTTGATAAAATGTCGGACACTTCTCGCTTAGTTGAGCGCTTACGTGTAAAAAAATATGTTCAAAGAGAATTATGTCCTAATGATAGAAGGCGGGTAAATGTTTCAATCACACAAAAAGGATTGGATGTACTTGCCGAAATAGACAAACTAAATGATCGGTATGATGCTTTTTTCAAAAATTTGAGTATAGAGGATTCCAAAGTAATTAACGAACTGCTCGACAAAATGCGTGGTTGAGCGTTCTTAAACTAATCTACAAATAATGTAAGAAAGGCGCCTATTATGAACAATAGGATTATATATATCGCGTTGGCATTAGCTTTTATCGTTGTTGTAAATATTTCTGCAAGGGATTTTCGAGTTAATCAAATACCAAACGGTGCTAAATTTGGATGTGCAAACTGCCATGTATCAGCATCGGGTGGCGGTGCGAGAAATGCTTTTGGTCAAAAAGTTGAACAAAGCTTTCTTGATAATCAAGGCAATGTAAAATGGAGTGCTGCTTTGGCAGCTCTTGATTCTGACGGTGATGGTTTTGCAAACGGGCAAGAATTGCAAGATCCAACCGGTGCTTGGAAAATTGGGCAAGCAAATCCCGGCACATCTGCTTCTGTTGCAAATCCCGGCGATAGGAATAGCAAGCCTGCTGGAACTGATGTTGAAGGCATAGAGTTGCCGACAACTTACAGTCTAGCACAGAACTATCCCAATCCGTTTAATCCGGAAACGACTATTAGCTACACAATCCCGTCAAACGTGAAAGGTGAAACGATAAACGTGACTTTAAAAGTATATGATGCATTAGGAAGAGAAGTTGCAACACTGGTTGATGAATTCAAGCAGTCCGGCAATTACCAAGTTACATTTAATGCGCGTCATCTCGAGCACAGTCGAGAGATATCAAGCGGAATTTATTTTTACAGGATAAGAGCAAATCAATTTATAGCCACACGGAAATTTGTGTTGATGAAATAATTTTACTGAAAACTAACTATTATTTTACCAAATGTGCCCGCTCTCGAAGAAATGAAAAGTGCGGGCAATTTTTTCATATTTGAATTTTCTGACTGTTGCTGTCCCACCAAAGTTAGCAAAGAGAAACGTATTAATAACCTTTTTGTTCTCAGCTAATACTTAGTAGCGATAATCAGAACAGAATCTAATTCAAAATTACTTTTCAATCTTATCTCCTCTCACCAACTTGCCGTTAGTATAGAACTCAATCTATAGAATAGAGTTGTTCATCGTAAACGATGTAAGTCAGTTTTCAAAAACGGGAACTTCATTTTATCTTCTTCAGAGGTAAAGTATAGGTTGCTTCCTATACCTGATGAAACTCTATCCAACAAATGTCATTAATCCCTTGTTTTATTTTAAGCTATCGAGTACATTACAATTGAAATGCAGTTGTTGAGATGAAGAAGTGTTTCATCATATAAATTTATTCAAAGTAAGATCTCTAAACAACGAGCAGAAGATTTATCATTACACATCGCTTTTCTTTGGTATGTACTGATAAGTTTCGCGGCAAGCTGCATAAATTTAACTATGAAAAAAATATTTTTCCTATCGGTACTTTTGTTGCATTTATTCCCCTCATGGTCAATCCCTCAAAATTTAGAAACAGGAGCCCTGATCACCATAAACGACGGACTTTCTCAAAACTCTGCCTTAGCAATAATTCAGGACAACAAAGGATTCATCTGGATAGGCACAAAGGACGGATTGAATAGATACGACGGAGTTAAATTTCATTTATACAAACACTCGGATGATAAAAATAGTCTTGTGTACAACACCGTAAAATGTCGAGACAAATCTTCAGATGGAAACATCTGGATAGGTACTT